>JBDSFA010000159.1:0-4482 GCA_039919785.1 Dokdonella sp.
CATCGAGCAACGCAAGATCCCTCACTTCGCCAACGTCGAGCCGTTCGTCCAGCACGCGCGACGCATCGGACGTGCGAAACACGCCCACGCGCGGGCCCGCCGATGCAGCCAGATAGGAGCGGCTCAATGCGACGACATTGGGGCTATCCTGCTGCGGCGGGAACGCGATGCGCTGCGCACCCTGTTTTGCGCCCGGATGGAATAGTACGAGCTCGTCGCCTTGCCGCGCGACCGCTGTGCGGCCGTCGTCTGCGATACGCAGCACCGACTTGGCATCGATGCCCGGCGGAAGCCGGCCGAGATCGGTCGCGTCGCGCGTGACCGGATCGACCGCGCGCAGCATGTCGCCGACGAGCAGCGCAATCCGGCCGTCCTCGAGCGGGCCAAGCAGGCGTTGTTCGGCGGGCAGCACGACGCGACTGGATTCGAGACTCGCATCGAGCGGACGCAGATACCAGCCGTCGGCCGATTCGAGCACGACGACATCGACGTGCCGGACGAGCACCGCACGCGCATCGACGGGCACGTTGAATTCCTGATGCGGGCGTAGCCATGCCGACGTCGGCGTCAACGCGGGTAACCCCGACGCAGCAACGACGGGCCGCTGAAACAAACGGTCGCGCAGGATCACCCCGACCGCCACGAGTGCGACGAGGATCGCCAGCGCGGCGAGCGGCCACACGCGCGTGCGAGCTGCGCGAACGGTCGTCGCCGCGGCATCGGCGGCGATACCGTCAGCCACAGGCGCCGGCCGCGTCTGCGCAAGGGCCGGCGGCGTCACCTGGCGAGGCAACGGCGCTCCCGGATCGAGCCCGAGCGCACGCGCGAACGCGGTCACATCGGCAAAGCGCGCAGCCGGATCGACCTTGAGCGCGCGCCCGATTGCCGCCGTGGCCGCCTGCGACATGCCGGCAGGCAATCGTGTGGACATGTCGGTGGCCGAATGCGCGAGGCCTTCAAACGAGATCTCGCTGAAACTGCGCCCGCTGCGCAGCGGCTTGCCGCGCAGCATCTCGGCCACGATCAGCGCGAGCGCGAACTGATCGGTGGCGAGTGTGACCGGATAGCCGAAGAACTGTTCCGGCGCAAAATACAGAGGTGTGCCGACAACGAAACCGGCTTGCGTCAGGCGCGCGCTGTCGTCGTCCGATTCCTCCAGATAGCGCGCAATGCCGAAGTCGAGCAGCTTGACCTGTTCCTCGCCATTCGCCTGCGCGATGAAGATGTTGTCTGGTTTGAGGTCGCGATGCACGATGCCGCGCGCATGCGCAAACGCGAGCGCGTCGACGACGCCATGCAGGATCGTGCAGGTACGCGCCCAATCCAGACCCTGCGGGCATCGCGCGATCTCGCTCGCGAGGCTGTGCCCCTCGAGGTATTCCATGACGTAGTACGGCACGCCCCACTCGGACACGTCGAAGTCGTGGATGAGGACGATGTTGGGATGATGCAGGCCGGCGAGCAGGCGCGCCTCGCGCAGGAACCGTTCACGCAATTGCGCATCCACTGCACCGGGACGCAACAACTTGATAGCAACGTGATGGTCGAGCGTGCGATGGCGCGCCTTGAGCACGACACCCATGCCGCCGCTGCCGATGACTTCCTGCAATTCGTACTTGCCGAAACTCTCGCCGATGAAGAGTTGCGGGTCTGAGCGGGTCAAGGCGCCACCGCAGCGCGTGCAACGCACTTCGCCCGCGTCCATCGCGAGGCGGCAGTGGGTGCATACGTTGAACGCAGTGGCGGCGACCTGGTTCACGTGTGCGGCTTCATGTTTCCCGGCGGGTGCCCGTCGATCTGCGACCGCTGACGCATGAAGGTTCCATCGCTCAGGTCGTCTTGGCGTCGAGCTTTTCGATAGCGCAGGGCTGCATCACCGCGGTTCGTGCGGCAGGATCAGCCGGCAGGTTGAACGGAAATATCAACCAGCTCACGACGGCCTGGCGACCGATATTGGTCACGGTCGGCTCGAAGTGCAGCTTCTTCGCCATGCTTTCGGCGATCTGCCGGAAATCGCCCTCCGGCACGACGCGTTGCACCTTGATGTCGCTCGTGTTGCCATCGCCCCCGACGACGAAGGAAACCGTTGCGCAACCGGGCCGGTCGATGTTCTTTGCGATGTTGGGCACATCTGCCTCGACCGAGGAATGGATCATCGTCCAGTAGCCCGCCAGTTTTTCCGGCGCGACCACTTTCGGCGGCGCCGTGGATTGCGCGGCAACGATTCCGCTGCATGCGATGGCAATGGCAGCGGTGACAACGTGACGGCACAGCATGACGATTTCCTCGAATCCGGCGATCGCATGATCGCATTTGCATTCTACGTGTGCCGCCACAAAAAGCGCCGCTCATCCTTAAGGCGAAGAACTGATCCTGAATGCCTCATCGGCGCGGTTACAAATCGCCCAGTCCTTCCGCGACACCGCCGTGGCCGACCTTGAGTAATTTCAGTGTATTAGTCCCGCCGAGCTTGCCCGTATGGTCGCCGGTGGTGACGATCACGCGATCGTCCACCGCGAGATGGCCGAGCGTGAACAGATGGCGGATCGCATCGCGTGCGGCCTGCGTCGGGCCGACGCCATGTGCATCGAAATCAATCGGATACACATCGCGGTACAACAACATGCGCCGGCGCGCGGCGGCATTGCGCGACAATGCGTAGATCGGCACGGCAGAGCGATAGCGCGAGAGCGCTTGCGCCGTGGCGCCGCTTTCGGTCAGCGCCACCAGCGCGCGCGCGCCTATCTGATCGGCGAGGAACATCGCTGCGAGCGCGATCGCCTGGTCGGTGCGATCGAGGCGGTGGTCGCCACCACGACGCAGGTCTTCCGCCGGTTCGAACTGGCGCTCGGCTCCGAGGCAGACGCGGCGCATCGCCGCAACCGCCTTGTCCGGATATTTGCCCGCGGCAGTTTCCTGCGACAGCATGACCGCATCGGTACCGTCGATGACCGCATTGGCGACATCGAGCACTTCGGCGCGGGTCGGGATCGGCGACTCGACCATCGACTGCATCATCTGCGTCGCCGTGATCACGACGCGACTGCGCAACAGCGCCTCGCGGATGATCTTCTTCTGCAAGCCCGGCAGTTCCGCATCGCCGATCTCCACGCCAAGGTCACCGCGCGCAACCATCACCGCGTCCGATACGTCGATGATTTCGGTCAGGTTCTCGATCGCTTCGGCACGCTCGATCTTCGCGACGAGCGCCGCGCTGCCGCCTGCTTCTTGCAGCAGGCGCCGCGCCTGTACGATATCGTCGGCAGTCTTGACGAACGACACCGCAAGGAAATCCGCGCCCAGTTCGGCGGCCAGCTTGATGTCGTTGCGATCCTTGTCCGATAGCGCCGCGACCGTGAGTCCGCCGCCCTGGCGATTGATGCCCTTTCGATCGGACAACTTGCCGCCGAGGAGCACGCTGCACAGGATCGATTGATCGCCGACCTCAACGACTTCGAGCGCGATCAAGCCATCATCCAGCAGCAGCACGTCGGCCGGTCTCACGTCACGCCAGAGGTCGTGATAGCCGACGCCGACACGCGTCGCATCGCCGTCCGCTGCGTCTGCGCGGCAGTCGAGCGTGAAAAGCTGATTGGGTTCCAGATATATCGGGCCGTTAGCGAAACGCTCGACGCGGATCTTCGGACCCTGCAAGTCGGCAAGGATGGCCACTTCGTGGCCGAGCTCCAGCGCCGCGGCGCGCACTGCTGCTGCGCGTTGGCGATGATCGTCAGGCGTGCCATGCGAAAGATTCAAGCGCACCACGTTGACGCCTTCGCTCAGCAACTGCTTCAACGCACCCGGCCCATCGCTTGCTGGACCGAGGGTTGCGATGATCTTGGTGCGGCGTAACTGCTCTGGCATGCCTTCTCTCCTGTCGTATCCGCCTGATCATACGCGAGGCAATCGCCTTGTTGCCGCAGGTAGGATGTCGTCACGATTACAATGGACGGGTTGCGTTCCTTTCATACCCCACAAGGAGATCCATGATGACGCTGAGCAAGATTGTCTATACCGCAACAGCCACCGCGAAGGGCGGCCGCGCCGGCCACGTCAAGAGTAGCGATGGCGTGCTCGATTTCGATCTCAAGGTACCCACGGAGATGGGTGGCCCCGGCGGCGCTGGCAGCAATCCGGAACAGTTGTTCGCGGCCGGCTATGCTGCGTGTTTCGAGGGCGCGGTGCGGTTTGTTGCGCGCCAGCGTGAGATCGCAATCACCGACGCCAGCGTCACCGCGCACGTCGGCATCGGTCCGCGCGAACCGACCGGCTTCGGCATCCAGGTGCGGCTTGAAGTCAGCCTGCCCGGCATCGATCGTGCCGTCGCGCAGGATCTCGTCGATACTGCGCACCGCGACATCTGTCCGTATTCGCATGCGACACGTGGCAACGTCGACGTGACGATCACGCTGGCCTGAAATTGCCAAGCGCTGATTCCGAGAAAATGCGGCGAGTGCTGAGCCGCACCGGGCACCAGACAGC
>JBDSFA010000137.1:0-4385 GCA_039919785.1 Dokdonella sp.
AAGCGGTTCCGCAAGACGGCGTCCGGCAAGTTCAAGTGCGGACACGCGTTCAAGAGCCACATCCTCACGAAGAAGTCGACCAAGCGTAAGCGTGGCCTTCGTGCGACCAATCATGTGCGCAAGGAAGACGCCGGTCGCGTCTCCCGCATGCTGCCGTACGCATAAGGAGGACGAGACATGGCACGAGTAAAGCGTGGCGTAACCGCCCACCGTCGTCACAAGAAGCTCATTGGCAAGGCCAAGGGTTACTACAACGCGCGTCGCAAGGTCTATCGCGTCGCCAAGCAGGCCGTCACCAAGGCGCACCAGTACGCCTATATCGGCCGCAAGCAGAAGAAGCGCAATTTCCGCAGCCTGTGGATTGTCCGCATCAACGCGGGTGCGCGCATGTTCGGCTTGTCTTACAGCCGCATGATCAATGGTTTGCTGAAGTCCGGCATCACGGTCGACCGCAAGGTCCTGGCCGATATCGCCGTGCACGACATCAAGGCGTTCGGCGCGCTGGCGGAGAAGGCGAAGGCTGCTCTCGGCGCTGCTGCGCCGCCGCCGGCCAAGCAGGAAAAGAAGGGCGGTCGCGCTGCCTGAAGTGTCAGCGATTGCAGGTCGCCGGCACGCCGGTGACCTCGCGCTGCAAGTGGGGAAGGGCGAAGAGTCCTTCCCCATTTTTGTTTATGGCCATGGATGGCCGGTATGCAGGCAATGCAGGAGCAATTGCCAGCGATGGCCATGGATGGCCGGTATGCAGGCAATGCAGGAGCAATTGCCTGCGATGGCCATGGATGGCCGGTATGCAGGGTCCGCTGGTGCTCCCGGCACCCGCGAACACTTCCCACATCCCTGTGGGGCGCAATGCAGGAGCGCTACCGGCGATGGCCATGGGTTCGTAGCAGACAGCCGCGCTGCCGGTCACGAATCTATCGCCAGCCGCGCCTTGAATGAGCGCGCCGTGAACCAGGCCAGGATTCCAGATGAGCGATATCGAACAACTCAGCACGCAGGCCCTCGCCGATATCACCGCCGCCATGTCGAGCGACGCGCTGGAAGCGTTGCGCGTCGCCGTGCTCGGCAAGTCAGGCAGTCTCACCGATCAGCTCAAGCAACTGGGCGCACTGCCACCGGACGAACGCAAATTGCGTGGTGCTGAAGTCAATCGTGTCAAAGAGCGCGTCACGGATGCTATTTCAGCACGCAAGGCGATACTGGAAAAAAGCGAACTCGATCGTCGCCTCGCCGCGGAGCGCATCGATGTGACCTTGCCGGGACGACGCGCCGAACGCGGCGGCCTGCATCCCATCACGCGCACGCTCGATCGCGCGATCGAAATTTTCGCGCGTCTGGGTTATGAGCTGGCCGACGGTCCCGAGATCGAGGACGACTGGCACAACTTCGAAGCGTTGAATTTTCCACCGGACCATCCTGCGCGCACGATGCACGACACGTTCTGGTTCCCCGACGGGCGCCTGCTGCGTACGCACACTTCGCCGGTGCAGATCCGTGCTGCGCTGGAGCGCAAGCCGCCGATCCGCGTGATTTCGGTCGGCAAGGTCTATCGCAGCGATTCGGACCAGACCCACTCGCCGATGTTCCATCAGATTGAGGGCCTGCTGGTCGGCGAAGATGTCAGCTTTGCCGATCTCAAGGGCACGCTGGCTGAATTTGTACGCGCGTTTTTCGAGCGCGATTTCGAGATGCGTTTCCGTCCGAGTTACTTTCCGTTCGTAGAACCCGGTGCGGAAGTCGACATCCGCTGGGATCGCGAGGACGGCACCAGCTCGTGGCTGGAAGTGCTCGGCTGCGGCATGGTCCACCCAAACGTGCTGCGCGCCTGCAACATTGATCCGGAGCGCTACACCGGCTTCGCGTTCGGCATGGGCGGTGAGCGCTTCGCGATGCTGCGTTATGGCGTCAACGACCTGCGTCAGTTTTTCGAGAACGACCTGCGCTTCCTCAGGCAATTTGCCTGAGGGCTGGGAATCGGGAATGGGGAATAGGGAATCGTAGAGCCACATCGCGCTTCCCCGTCGCTCTACCGATTCCCCATTCTCTATTCCCTATTCTCGGCTCCAAACATGAAATTCTCCGAAAACTGGCTGCGTGAGCTTGTCGACATTCCGGTCGATCGCGATACATTGATGCACCGGCTGACGATGGCCGGCCTCGAAGTCGAAGGCGTCGAGTTGCGCGGTGCTGCGCTTGAGGGCGTCGTCGTCGGCGAGATCGTCGCTTGCGAGCCGCATCCGAACGCTGACAAGTTGCGCGTGTGCCAGGTCGCGATCGGCCAGGGCGATCCGCTCACGATCGTGTGCGGCGCACCGAATGCGCGCCTGGGTTTGAAGGCGCCGCTCGCGATGATCGGCATGAAGATGCCCAATGGCATCGAGATCAAGAAAGCCGCTCTGCGCGGCGTTGAATCGAACGGCATGCTGTGTTCGGCCAAGGAGCTTGGTATCGATGCGGATGCTTCCGGTCTGATGGAATTGCCGGCCGATGCGCCGACCGGCGCGCCGCTAGCGAGGTACCTTGGCCTGCCCGATGCGAGCATCGAGATCAAGCTGACACCCAACCGGCCGGACTGCCTCAGCGTGCGCGGTCTCGCGCGTGATGCGGCAGCGTTGTTCGGCACCTCGATGTGTGTGGCCCCCAACGCAACCGTCGCGGTAACGGGCAGCGCCACGCGCCTCGTGCGCCTCGAAGCGGCAGCCGATTGCCCGCGTTATGTTGGACGCGTCATCGAAGGCATCGATGCGACCGCGAAAAGCCCGCTCTGGCTGGCGGAACGTCTGCGTCGCAGTGGCCTGCGTCCGATCAGCGCAATCGTCGATGTGACCAGCCTGGTGATGCTTGAACTTGGACAACCCCTGCATGCATTCGACAACGACAAGATCAGTGGCGGGATCGTCGTGCGTCGTGCCGCGTCCCGCGAAACGCTGAAGTTGCTGGACGGCAGCGAGCACGTTCTGGGTGAGGAGTTTCTGCTGATTGCGGACGAGACGAAGCCGCTTGCGCTGGCCGGTGTGATGGGTGGCTACGACTCGCGCGTGACGGATGCGACGTGCAACGTGTTTCTCGAGAGCGCACATTTCGCTCCGGCGGCACTCATGGGACGCGCGCGCAAGCTCGGCATGCATACCGATGCATCACACCGCTTCGAGCGCGGCGTCGACCCCGAAATGCCGCGTATCGCGCTTGAGCGCGCAAGCGCGCTGTTGATTGGAATCGCAGGGGGCCATGCTGGTCCGATAGTCGAAGCCGTGCAGCCCGATGCGCTGCCGAAGCGTCTCCCGATCGACCTGCGCCGCGCGCGCCTGGCGCGCCTGCTCGATCTGGAAGTTCCGGATGCCGACGTCGTGCGCATCCTTGCCGCACTCGGCATGAGCGTCGAGCCGACCGAGGAAGGCTGGCGCGCCGTGCCGCCAAGCTGGCGCTTCGATCTTGCGATCGAGGAGGACCTGATCGAGGAGGTCGTGCGCGTATACGGCTACGAGCGCGTGCCGACGCGTGCGCCGCGCGGCGATCTGCTCGCGCCGGTGCTGCCGGAGGCCGTGCTGGAAACAGGCCGCCTGCGTGCGCAGCTGATCGCGCGCGATTATGTCGAAGCTGTTTGCTACGCATTCGTCGCCGCAGACCTGCTCAAGCAATGGCAGCTCGACACGGATTCGATCGCGCTCTCCAATCCGCTCTCGGCGGAGCTGGGGATCATGCGCACGTCGCTGCTGCCGGGATTGGTGGCGGCATTGGCG
Organism: Dokdonella sp.; assembly: GCA_039919785.1. Taxonomy (GTDB): domain Bacteria; phylum Pseudomonadota; class Gammaproteobacteria; order Xanthomonadales; family Rhodanobacteraceae; genus Dokdonella_A. The sequence continues at coordinate 3,741 of JBDSFA010000137.1, forward strand.
GCGAATCGACGTCGCCAGCAGGAGCGCGTGCGACTGTTTGAAATCGGCAACGTATTCCGCGCAGGCGTCCGGGAGACGCTGCGCATCGCCGGCGTTGCCTGTGGCCGCACTTTCGCCGAACAGTGGGGCGAGCCCAAACGCACGGTCGATTTCTATGATGTAAAGGGCGACGTGGAATCGATGCTCGCCTTGACGAACGTGTCCGGCGAATTCAGTTGGGACGCAGCCGAGATGGCATACCTGCATCCAGGACAGGCGGCCCGACTGTGTCGCGACGGGAAGCCGGTCGGCTACCTCGGCGGCCTGCATCCGGATCTGGCTCGTACGCTGGGTATCGAAGACGATGTCTTCCTGTTCGAGCTGGATATCGACCGGGTGGCCGCCCGTCCGCTGCCCAAGGCCGAGGCAGTTTCGCGCTATCCGTTGGTGCGCCGCGACCTGTCATTTGAGCTGCCGGAGGCGGTCCCGTATGCTCAAGTTGAAGCATCGATCCGTGATGCCGTTGGCGAAACCCTCAAAGACATCGTTTTGTTCGACCGCTACGCTGGAGCCAACCTCGGGGCTGGAATCAAAAGCCTCGCTATGGGCTTGATTTTACAGGACCGTTACCGCACCCTTACGGACCAGGACGCAGATCGTTGCGTG
>JBDSFA010000469.1:0-13196 GCA_039919785.1 Dokdonella sp.
CTCATGACGTTGCCGATCCGCTGCGGCCGGCCGAGGCGCTCGACTGTGAATCCGAGTTTACGCAACATGCGTTCGACGGCTGCGCTCGTCACTCCGACGATGGCGTCAAGACCTTGCTCGATACCAAAGCGCAACATCGCGCGCAACATCTCTGCCGGCAGGTTACTGAAGCCATAGGACCCACCCGCATGCTCCGCCGCTACGGCGAAACGGCTGATCTCCCACACGCGAGGATGCGCGGGCGCAGCGCTACCGTCCAGCAACATCGGAAACACGTCTCGCAGCATGTACGGACCTGTAGTGGGCAACAAACGCCAACAGCCAATTGCATCGACGCCTGCATCGCTGCGTGCAACTAGGTAGTGCGGTCCGATGAGGTCATACCAATCGTGTTCGCGACCACGCTCGCTATGCACCTGCCAGCCAAGGCGATCGTGGAAGACGTCATGACGCAGGCGAAACATGCTGTCGAGCAGAGCGGCGTTGAGTTGGCCTTGGCCAGCGCGGTCAATTGTCAGTTGGTTCATGTCGGTCTCCTCCGCGGAATTGCGGCGAGCGAACAGATGCATGAACTGCAGTAAATTGCAGCTGCAATTCCTTGCAGGACGCCGAGGAAAAATGAAGGCTAGGGCGTAATCAAGCCCGCCACGATCGCTCGGGCAATCGCAGCCTGGCGGCCACTTACCCCCAGTTTCTGTGTCGCATTCTGCAAGTGGAATACGACCGTGCGTTCAGCAACGCTGAGGAGACGACCGATTTCCCAGCTTGTTTTGCCGGCAGCTACCCAGTGCAGGCATTCGACTTCACGCGCCGTCAGATGCGCCGTTGCGGGCGGAGCAATGCCGGGTGCGTAGCGCCGACCGGCATCGTGGATGCCGTGTGCGAGTAGATGCAAATGCGGAACAAGTTCTCGCAAATCCTGCAGCGACATGGGCGTCTTCGCCGCGAACGACATCAATCCCCAGCGGCAGCCGAGTCCATGCACGGGAATCGATATACCCGAGGCCAATCCGAACTCGCGAGCCTCGTTGAACATGCGCCATACCGCCCGACTACGTTTGTCCGTGCTCGGTGGTGGGGTCTGCGTCGAGGGCCACAGCAATGGAGTTGAGTGCGCCTGGCAATGGGCAATAACCGGATCAAGACGCAGGTATTCACTCAAAAAATAGTGCTCAACCCATTCCGAAGGATACCCACCCAACATGTACTGCTGTTTGCGATCGTCTATTACCGGAAGATCGAGCCCGTACATCCAGTGTTCGAAGCCAAGTTTGCCTGCCAACCCGGATATGGTGGCAGCAAGCTGCTCGGACGTTTCACAAAGCTGAAGCAACTCGACATCTGCAATAGCGCTGGACATGGTTAAGCGCTTCTTGCCGAAATTGCTGTATGCACGCCGTCGGCGAATTGAACCCCAAGGAATTCCCCACCGATGGCCAGAGACGATATTCGCCTCACCATTGACGCGTCGACTAGCCGTTCCATGCCTTCCCCTGAACACCAACAACCGCAGTTCTCGCAGGGATGGGGTCAATGATCAAGCGCACGGATAGTTAGCGTTGCTTTAGTCCTTTGCCCCGCGCGGCTGCCAATTCCTGCACCAGTGAGACCAGCAGGTCGCGCGTACGAGGGCGCATTGCGCGCAAGCATGAAAGCACGGTCTCTTCGACCGGGCTTTGCGCGAATACATCAAGAACGACCGCCGGTGATTCGGCAGGATTCGATGTTTTCTTCGAAGGCCTGGCGCCACTTCCGGTCGCGAGCCAGTCCAGCGTGACATTCATCGCTGCCGCAATGCGCACGAGATGGTTGAGTCCCGGTTGTGTCCCACGTGGGTTTTCCCACTGGGCAACCGCGCTTGGGGTAACGCTCGCATGATCGGCCAACTCGGCCTGCGAGAGGCCGGTTCGCTGCCGCGCGAGGCGTATGCGGTCAGCCAGCACCGAGGGTCCTTGATTAGTCTGGCTTGGTTTTTTCATTTAGCGCGACTTACTAGTTAGCCTTCCTATACAAAACCCGACTGATCGTTTGCAACGAATTGATCGCGGAGCGCGATCGCTTGCGCTTGCTTTGGCGTGCTCAAATGGCGTGGGTTCCAGACTTCCAGCTGGCCCGGAAAATATGACGCAAGTCACAAAATACGTTTTAGGATCAGAAAGATATGGCGGAGAGAGTGGGATTCGAACCCACGGTAGGCTTGCACCTACGGCAGTTTTCAAGACTGCTGCCTTAAACCGCTCGGCCATCTCTCCATTACCTGTTGTCGCGACGCGCGACGCTCGATTCCCAGTGATGTATCTCGCGCTGACACAGGTGGATTTTACTCTATGTCAGGCGGCGCCAGCCGCAAAACTGCGCTATCGTCTGCGTGCATTGACGCGAATCAATCAAGGGACAGGTTGCGCATGATCAGTGTTGTTCTGGTGGATGATCACGAACTCGTGCGAACCGGCTTCCGCATGATTCTTTCGCAGCAGGCCGGCATCGAAGTCGTCGGCGAAGCAGCTGATGGCGAGCAGGGGCTTGCCCTGATCCGGCGTTGCAAGCCCCATGTGGCCTTGGTCGATGTGCACATGCCCCATCTGAGCGGCATCGAACTCACGGACCGCGTCCGAAAACACAAGCTTGAGACGCGCGTGGTGATCCTGACTGTCGTCAGCGAGGCCCCATTCCCGCGGCGGTTGATCGAAGCAGGTGCGAGTGGCTATCTCACCAAGGGCTGTGCTGCGGACGAACTCGTGCGCGCTGTACGTCAGGTCGCAGATGGTCGGCGTTACCTGGCCCCGGACGTGGCAGAGCTGCTGGCGCTGAACGCGCTCGACGGCCATGCCGATTCACCCTTCGAGGTGTTGTCCGCGCGTGAGCTGGACGTGGCTCTGATGCTCGCGCAAGGCCAGGACATGCAGTACATCGCAAGACAGTTGAACCTGAGCGCGAAAACGGTCGCTACCTACAAGTACCGTTTGTTCGACAAGCTTGGCATCGACAATCCCGTCGCGCTGTCGCACCTGGCGCACATGCACGGGGTGCTCGACGACCGCGGTCGAACATTGCAGGCGGGTTGAGCCTGCGCGAGTTTCGCGCAGGCTCAACAAAACGCCTTAGTCTGTCTTGGACTCGTCGTCCGCTGGCGGCGGAGTCGCATTAACTTGAGGAGGCCGTGGTGTGACCAGCGGCATCAACGCCGGTGCATCTTCTGTCGGCGAACTTGCCGGCATCACAGGGCGTGACAGCGGCAAATCGAGCGTCTGACCGCGATCCGGTACTCCGGGTGCTATCGGCGACGGGCGCGGCGAAGGCACAGGTTCCCTGAGGATTGCCGGGGCAGGCGTCGCCGGCGCCGGCGAAGTTGTCCCGGAGTTGGATGGCATCTGCTGTGATTCCGGCGATGCAGCTGGCGGCTTAACGTTGGCTGGCGGCTGCACAGATGGGGGCGCCAGCGTTGTTGGCGTTGGGCGCTCCTCGATAGGTGCTTGCGTTGCTGCCGGCACAACCGGACGTGCTTCGCGCATGGTTGTCGGTGCGGGAGCCGGTTCGATCAGTGTCGGTGCTGCAACGGGAGGGCTATGCGCTTCGGTCGGCATGGCCGGCGGCAAGAGGGGGTGCGACTGGACTGGTACGGGAAATGGCGCTGCCAAAACGTGTGTTTCCGACGGGAGCGAGACCGGAGCTTCCTCGCGCACCGGCGGCGTCGCAGCGGATCGCGCTGACGTCTCTGGCGCTAAAGTCTCCATGCGCTGCTCACCCAGGAACTGCGACAGCGACGGCGCCTGTGGGCTCCGCTGCGCAGGCTCAAGACGCATCTCGGAGATATGCGCAGGCACCTCTTCGTTCGATTTAGCACGGGACGCGACGGCGCTCACAACCGGCGCTTCTAGTCGCGGTGTCCTGACTGCCCGCGGTGCCTCGGCGCTCGGTCCGGCATCGAGCGTGGCATGCGGCTCGACGCTATCGTCCTCGTCGTCGAAATCCGTCGACGCGTTCGTTTCGTTTGAGGCATTGGCGTTGCCATCATCGGCAGGGCCATCCTTGCGGCGGCGGCGGCCACCACGGCGGCCACGGCGACGCGAGCGCAATTCATCGCGAGGCGTATCGCCTTCTGCCTTGTTGTCAACGGGCGTAACAGCATCGACGACCGCAGCGCTGGTTTCAGGCGCTGACGATGCCGCGGCAATGGGCGACGGAGTTGTCGCTTCGGCTGCAGGTTTGGGTGCCTGTACGTTGACGCGCGGCTCGGCATTGGTACGAGACTGACCGCTCTGACGCAGGTCGGCCACAACGGGTTGTTCCCCACTATTGCGTCCCTGGCCGCGTTCGTCACGGCGACCGCCGCGACCTGATTGGGGTTTCTGCCCCTGCGCGCCACGTTCGCCAGCGGGGCGACCATCACGCCGAGCTTCACGTTGGCCCTGCGCTGCGGCAGGGCTTTCCTGGCGCGGCCGTTGTTGCTGTGCCTGCCGGTTGTTGGGTGCTTGCGTCCCACGTGCGCTCTGCGTACCGCGCGCTGGCTGCTGCGACCGTGCGGACTGCGCAGGTTTGGTCACGGTCGGTTGCGTCTGCGTCGTGCTGTCGCTGCCGAACCAGCTCGCGATGCGCGCCATCAATCCACGACGCGCGACAGTCGCCGCGGGTGCAACGGCTACAGCCGCTGCAGGTGCAATCGGTTCGGGCCGTTCCGGTGCAGGTGTCGATCGCACCACGCCGGAAACGGCGGGTTGTTCGGGTTCTTCGCTCGGACGCAACATCTGCGGCAGGGCAGTTGGCGCAACGGGCGTCGTGCGCTGGTAACTCGGACGTACTTCCTCGCCGATATCGGCGGCGCGCAGACGCTGGATTTCCAGATGGGGTGTTTCCAGCTTTTCGTCCGCAACGACAATCACGTTGACGTCATGACGCGCTTCGATCTCCGTCAGCTGGCGGCGCTTTTCGTTGAGCAGGAAATTCGCCACCGTCGGTGGTGCCTGCACAAGCACCTGGCCGGTGCTGTCCTTCATTGCATGTTCTTCGACCAGGCGCAGCGCGGACAACGACAGCGACTCGACGCCGCGGATGCGACCGTGGCCTTCGCAACGCGGACACACGATCTGGGTTGCTTCACCGAGGCTTGGGCGCAGGCGCTGGCGTGACATCTCTAGCAGACCGAAGCGCGAGATGCGCCCAATCTGCACGCGTGCACGATCTAGCTTGAGCGCGTCCTTCAGTTTTTCTTCGACATCGCGCTGGTGGCGCGGCGAATCCATGTCGATGAAGTCGATGACAATCAAACCGCCGGCATCGCGAATGCGCGCCTGGCGCGCAATCTCGACGGCCGCTTCGCAATTCGTGTTGAACGCGGTTTCCTCGATGTCGCTGCCCTTGGTCGCCTTCGACGAGTTGATGTCGATCGAGGTCAGCGCTTCGGTCTGGTCAATCACGATCGAGCCGCCCGAAGGCAGGCGCACGGTGCGTTCGAACGCGTTCTCGATCTGCGTCTCGATCTGGAAGCGTGAGAACAGTGGGGTGGTGTCTGTATAGAGCTTCAACTTGCGCAGGTTGTTCGGCATCACCTGCTGCACGAACTCGCGGGCATCGTTGTAGAGTTCCTCGTGGTCGATGAGGATCTCGCCAATGTCGTTGCGCAGGTAATCACGCAGCGCGCGGATGATCAGCTTGGATTCCTGATAGATCAGAAACGGCGCGTGACGCGCCTGGGCGGCTTCGGAAATCGCCTTCCACAACTGAAGGAGGTAGTCGAGATCCCATTGCAGCTCTTCGGCGTCGCGGCCGAGGCCGGCAGTCCGCACGATCAGACCCATGTCATCGGGGACCTGAAGGTGATCGAGCGCTTCCTTGATATTCGCGCGATCCTCGCCCTCGATGCGGCGCGAGACTCCGCCGGCTTTCGGGTTGTTTGGCATCAACACCATGTAACGGCCGGCGAGGCTGATGAACGTGGTCAGGGCAGCGCCCTTGTTGCCGCGCTCTTCCTTCTCGACCTGAACGACCAGTTCCTGGCCTTCCTTGAGCAACTCGCGGATGCCGGACTTGTTCGGATTGACGCCCGGCGCGAAATACAGCTCGGAGATTTCCTTCAATGGCAGGAAACCGTGGCGGTCGGCGCCGTAATCGACAAAACACGCTTCGAGCGACTGCTCTACGCGGGTAATGCGGGCCTTGTAGATGTTGGCTTTTTTCTGTTCCTTCGACGGTATTTCGATATCTAAGTCGTAAAGGTTCTGTCCGTCCACGATCGCGACGCGCAACTCTTCCCGCTGAGTCGCGTTGATCAACATGCGTTTCATTGTCGTTTTCCTGTATCGGCGCTCGACTGTCGTCGGCGCTGCGCGAAGGAGTCTGTCGGACTCTCGGCGCTGCGCGATGCCCACGTTTCATGGGCCGACGGCGGCAGGTGCGCCTGGGTTTCCAACCGGCGCTTCCGCGCGCCGGCACTTATTGGGTTGCTGCATCCCCGCAAACCCGCGCCGTCCTTCCGACGGCGAGCAATTCGCGACCTGAGCCATTACGATGCACTTTCGTTCCTGGGCGCCTCTCCTAAGGAGATATCGGCGGCACAGAGCGCGAAAGGACGCGACGGACGGGTGCGTCTTAGGCTGTTCCGGGCTCCCGCGGATGGGGTCCGAAACGACGCGACACGCCAGTCGAGCATATCAGTTCCCGGACGATTTTTTCAATGAAGACACAGACTTCGGCGACAAACCGCGACGCCGACGCGGCTCCACGTGTGTATACCGTCGTGGTGCCTGAAGATCGTGAGGGCCAGAGACTCGACAACTTCCTGACCGGACACCTCAAGGGCGTGCCGCGCAGCTTGATCTACCGCATCTGCCGCACCGGCGAGGTGCGCGTGAACGGTGGCCGTGCCAAGCCCGACAAGCGCTTGAATGCTGGGGATGCTGTGCGAATTCCGCCGGTGCGGGTGGCCGAGCGCGGCCAGGCGGAGCCCCCGTCGGGTGGGCAGATGAATCGAGTGGAGGCAGCGATCATCCACGAAGATCGAGAGTTTCTCGTCCTCAACAAGCCTTCCGGGGTGGCCAGCCATGGTGGCAGCGGGGTCAGCTTCGGTGCGATCGAGCTGCTGCGAGCGGCGCGCCCGCGCGACACGTTGGAACTGGCCCACCGCCTTGATCGAGATACCAGCGGCGTGCTCGTGCTCACGCGCAAGCGTTCCGCACTGACTGCCCTTCAGACCGCAATCCGCGAGGGTCGGGTGGAGAAACGCTACCTCGCCCTGATCGACGGCGCGCTGCCGCAAAACCGCCTGACCGTGGACGCGCCACTGCGCAAGTCCGTGCTGCATGGTGGCGAGCGCATGGTTCGCGTCGATCCGGAAGGCAAGGAATCGCGCTCGCACTTCATCGAGCTGGAGCGCTATACCGACACCAGCCTGATCGAGGTCGCTCTGGAGACCGGCCGTACTCACCAGATTCGCGTTCATGCCCAGCATATCGGGCATCCGCTGGCGGGTGACGAGAAATACGGCGAGCGTGAATTCAATCGAAGAATGCGCGATAAGGGATTGAAAAGACTGTTTTTGCATGCTGCCCGCTTTGAATTCAGTCTGGGCGAACGCAGTTACAGCTTCAGCGCGCCGTTGGCCCCCGAGCTGGCTGCGGTGGTCGACACGTTACAAAAACGTTAGCGAGGAGGGGCAATGATCGAACTGGTCGGTTTCGACGCTGATGACACCTTGTGGCGAAGCGAGGACTACTACCAGCGTGCGGGTACAGAGTTCGAACAGATCGTAGGTGCCTACATCGATGTTGGCGATGCATCCCTGCGTAGCCGGCTGCACGCGGTCGAGAAATGCAACCTGGCTTCGTTCGGCTACGGTGCAAAGGGCATGACCCTTTCGATGATCGAAGCCGCGATCGAGCTGACCGATGCCGCGATCAGCGCCCGCGACGTTCATCGCATCGTCGCGCTGGGGAAAAGCCTGCTCGACCACCCGGTCGAATTGTTGCCGGGCATCCGTGAGGCAGTCGAATCGGTCGCCGCGCGTCATCGCATCGTGCTGATCACAAAGGGAGACTTGTTCCATCAGGAACGCAAGGTTGCAAAAAGCGGATTGGGCGACCTGTTTTCCCGAATCGAGATCGTGTCGGAGAAAAATGTCGGTAGCTACGAGCGCGTCATTGCCGAATGCGGCGTCAGCGCGACCTCGTTCGCGATGATCGGCAATTCACTGCGTTCGGATATCGAGCCCGTCATTGGTCTCGGCGGCTGGGGCATCCACATGCCGTATCACGTGACCTGGGAACACGAGATGCATCACGCTGTCGAGAATGGCCATCCACGTGTGATCACGATTGCGACGGCTGAAGAAATTTCATCGGCGCTGGCACGCTGCAGCTGAGCCCGCCACACGTTGCCCGCTAGGGCCGTGGCGGATTCAGTTGATGACCATGAGATCGTCCACGCGTGCCGCGCAGATGACATCGTTAAGCGAAAGGCCGCCTACATCATGCGTCGAATAACGCACGACGCAGCGGTTGTATGCAACTTCGAGGTCGGGATGATGGTCCTCCCGGTGCGCGATAGATGCGACGGCGTTGACGAAGGCGATCGTGTGGAAGTAGTCCGCGAAACGGAATTCCCTGCGAATCTCTCTGCTGTCGGCAGCCAGATGCCAATCTGGCAGCGCTGCGAGATAGGTACTGACTTCCTTTTGCGACAAGCCTGCGTCCTTGCCCTTGCGCGGCACGCAATGCTGTGAGCGCAGCGATTCGATCGTGGTCATGAGTGGTTTCGCCATATTGGGTTTGTGATTGACGCAGCGGGCAATGGCCGCACGGGCTCGGCATACCACGAGAGGCCCATTGCCACCAAAGCTTGATCCAGCCTACCCATCCAATGGTGAAGTCGCAACGCGCTGGATGACGAAAAGATAATTCAGGACTAAACTGGTACTGATTCAAGCAGATGACTCCTACTCATGATCTCGCTCTCCAGTTCAGCTCAGGAACACTTCCGTAAACTGATCGAACAACAGGCGTTGCCGGGACTCGGCATTCGCGTGCATGCGGTCGACCCGGGTACGGCCAAAGGCGATTGCCAGCTCGAGTTCTGCGAGTCGACTGATCGCGACGGCAGTGAATGGGAAGTCGAGTGCGACGGGTTTTCGCTGTTCGTCGACGCTGCCAGCGTGTCGTTTCTGGATGGCGCAACGGTCGACTTCACCCGTTCGACAACGGGAGGTGAGTTGACGATTCGTGCCCCGGCGCTACGCGGCACTGTGCCTGGCGAGAACGCCAGCGTCGTAGAGCGTGTGCGCTACGTCATCGAATCGGAGGTCAATCCGCAGCTGGCGTCACATGGCGGTCGCGTGAGCCTGCGTGAAGTCACGGCAGAAGGCATCGTCGTCTTGCAGTTCGGCGGCGGTTGCCATGGCTGCGGTATGGTGGACGCAACGTTGCGCGGCGGTGTTGAGCGCACGTTGAAGGAACGCGTGCCGGAAGTCACTGGCGTTGCTGATGCTACCGACCACGAGAGCGGCAGCAATCCATATTTCAAGCGTCAGACCAGAAGCTGAAGCTCGAAGCAGTATTTGCGCTGCGTCGGATGAAACTCAGTCACCCTGCACGTGATGATGCAGATCAGTGAGTTTGCTTTCGGGAAGGCTGGCGAAATAGGCCGAGATATTCACGATGTCTTCATCAGTCAGCGTCGTGGCGAAGCCCGCCATGATCGGATTCTTGCGCTCGCCATTCTTGTATTCATGCAGGGCGCGCTCGAGGTAGTCGTGATACTGACCGGCCAGGCGCGGATATTGCGGATCGATGCCCGCATTGCCGTCATTGCCGTGGCATGCCTGGCAAGGAACTGCCTTGGCCTTGCCGGCTTCGATATCGCCCTTGGCGAAAGCCGGGCCCGCGGAAATCGCGAACGTCGTGATCAACAGCGGTGCGAGAAAACGCTTCATCTCGTGACTATCCTGATCGAGAGCGCCACTCAAGGCGCGATGCTGGAAACGTAAGTGGCAATATCGCGGATGTCCTGGTCGGACAGGCTCTCGCCTTGCGCACGCATGGTCGGGTGCGCACGCTCGCCTTTCTTGTACTCGTTAAGCGCGGTGACCAGATAGTCGTAATTCTGGCCGGCGATCTTCGGCACGTGATAGTTCGGGTAGGCGTTCTTCCACCCGGGAATGCCATGGCAACCCGCACAGGTGTAGACCTTGGTCTTGCCAGCAGCCGCGTCGCCTTTTTCGGCGGCGAAGCAGGGCAGGGAAACTGTCAGCAAAGCAAGGACAAGCAGAAGCGCTCGGGTCATTTTTGATTCCGGGGCGGCGAAGGTTGGGCTACGCGGGCGTCAAGCCGTTGAAGTATAGCGTGTCATTTCCGATTTCGGTTCACGCAGCTGTTTCGTACACCATCCCGGCGCAGTGGCCTCGAAATGCCGGTGACGTCACCACTGGTGGCGGCTGGCCAATCTCCAGGGCTGCCGAGCGTTCGCGACAATTTGCCGCAACCTTTCATGGACACGTCGCATCAGACGTCCTGATGTGCCTGTGACTACCGGCTCACGACGTCGGCCGCAAATAAGGTCAATCTGCAATACCGGCTTGCCTGAACGTTGCGCTGCCGTCGATGTCCGATGCGAGCGCCGAAATGTAGAACGGCGAATCGGCTGCTATTGCACATAGATAGTGATGTAGTTTAGTATAACACCAAGATTGTTTACCTCAGGCCGCGACCATGTCCCCGAAACCCGCTTCCCTATTGGCTACGAACACGCTGCGCTGTCTGCGTCTTTCTTCCCTGGCCGCTGCGCTCACCTTGCTCGTCGCCTGCGGCGGCGGTACGGGTACCGACAAGGATGCGACCAAGTCAGCGTCCGTTCCCGTTGAAGTTGCTGCTGCAACCCATCAGTCGGTGACGGCCAATTATTCCGGTACCGCAACGCTGGAAGCAGTCGGCGACGCCCAGGTTGTATCGAAGACCACCGGAATCGTGCTGAAAATGCTGGTCGAGGAGGGCACGCACGTTCAGAAAGGGCAGGTGTTGGCCACGCTCGATGACGATGCGACCCGCAACAAGCTGGCGCAGGCGTCTGCCACGCTGAACAAGGCGCAGGCCGCGTACGACAAGTCTGAAAAGGGCGTCGCTCTGAAGATCACGCCGCGCGCGGACTACGATCGGGACAAATACGATCTGGCTGCACAGCGCGCGGTGGTTGCCGGTGCACAGATCGATCTTTCCTACACGCGCATCGTCGCGCCAATTTCCGGCGTCATCGCCAAACGTTCGGTCAAGCTCGGTAATCTGGTGCAGACCAATCAAGCGCTGTTCCAGATCGTCGATATGGATCCGCTGCAAGCGGTGCTCAACGTGCCCGAGCGCGATCTGGATACGCTCAAGGCCGGACAGCATGTGCAGATGCGCGTCGATGCACTGTCTGGCAAGACGTTTGACGGCGTGATCGCACGTATCGCGCCGGTTGTCGATGCGGCCAGTGGCACGTTCCGCGCGACCTGCGAGTTCCATGATTCGACGCAGACGCTCAAGCCTGGCATGTTCGGTCGCATCGAAGTTGCGTATGACCAGCGCCACGATGCGCTGGTGGTGCCACGCAATGCGATCGTCGAGGAAGACGGCGAGAGTTCGGTGTTCGTGGTCGAACCTGCACCCGCCAAGGTCGCAACTGAAGCGACCGCAAAAGGGAAGGCTGGTGAAGCCGTCGCGGCCGACACCACGAAGCCTGCAGTACCCGGGTTTGTCGCCAAGCGTCGCGTCGTCAAGACCGGCTATACCGAAGGCGATCGCATCGAAATCCGTGAAGGTCTTGCCGATGGCGAGCGCGTGATCACGATCGGCCGCAACGCGGTGCGCGAAGGAACGGAAATACAGGTGCTCGAAAGTGCAGCCAAGACTCCGGCCGTCGTCGCTGTGGCAAACACGGAGAAAAAGCCGTGAATTTGCCGGAGCTGGCCACTCGCCGGCGCGTGACAGTTGGCATGCTGACCATCACGCTGGTGCTGTTCGGTCTGATCGGACTGACCGGCTTGAAAGTGAACCTGCTGCCGGATTTGTCCTATCCGACACTGACCGTGCGCACCGATTATGAAGGTGCTGCGCCGCTGGAGATCGAGAACCTGATCAGCCAGCCTGTCGAGGAAGCCGTGGGCGTGGTCAAGAATGTGCGCAAGGTGCATTCGGTATCGCGCACCAGTCAGTCGGATGTGGTGCTCGAATTCGCCTGGGGCACCGACATGGACATGGCGAGTCTTGAGGTGCGCGACAAGCTGGACACGGTGCAGTTGCCTCTTGAAGCCAAAAAACCACTCCTGTTGCGCTTCAACCCTTCGACCGACCCGATTATCCGGCTTGGCCTCAGTGCTACCGGTGAGGTCAGCGAAGCGAAGCTGAAGCAGTTGCGTCGCTTCGCTGATGACGATTTGAAGAAACATCTTGAACCTGTTGCTGGCGTCGCCGCGGTAAAGATTGGAGGTGGCCTCGAAGATGAAATCGAAGTGTCGATCGATCAGCAGAAGCTGGCCAGGCTCGGCATGGACATCAACGATGTCAACACGCGCCTGAAAAGCGAAAACATCAATGCGTCAGGCGGCCGGATAGATGAAGGCAGCCAGCGCTTTCTCGTGCGCACGATCAACCAGTTCAAGACGCTCGATGAAATGCGCGAGCTGCTGATCAAGATCGACGGAAACGTACCGATCCGCCTCAAGGACATCGCCGAAGTGCGCCAAGGCTTCAAGGAGCGCGAAGGCATCGTGCGCATCGATGGGCGCGAGGCGATTGAACTGGCCATCTACAAGGAAGGCGATGCGAATACCGTCAATGTCGCCAAGGCCGTCAAGCAGCAGACCGAAAAGCTGAAGGAAACGCTCCCTGCTGGCGCTTCGCTCAGCACGATCGAGGACCAGTCGGTCTTCATCCAGGGAGCGCTCGACGGCGTGAAATGGGACGCATTGCTAGGCGGTGCACTGGCGATCCTGATCATCTTCTTCTTTCTCGGCGACGTGTGGAGCACGTTCATCATTTCGCTGTCGCTACCGGTCTCGCTGATCGCGACGTTCTTTTTCATGGATCAGCTGCACCTGTCGCTGAATGTAATGTCGCTGGGCGGACTTGCACTCGCGACCGGCATGGTCGTCGACGACTCGATCGTGGTGCTCGAAAACATTGCGCGTCTGCGGGAGAAGGGAGCCTCGATACTCGAAGCCGCGGTGCGCGGCACAG
>JBDSFA010000102.1:0-6423 GCA_039919785.1 Dokdonella sp.
ATCAGGCGGTAGTAGGGGACGGTGGATTCCCAACTCATCCCGCCGATCAAACCAATGGTCTTCATCGCCACTCCCCCATGTTGTGATCCGCTCAGTTGGCTCGGGCCTCGCACGCGGTGCCGGAGCAATGAGCCTGGCGCAGAACGCGGGAACGTGTTCGCAGCATAGCGTGCGCGTTGCGGATGCACGCGCGTCAGCGAAGCGTCGGTGCGCCGCTGGAGGATCGCAGGTGTTTGCGCAACAGGCGTAGGGATGCCGTCTCCAGCTGACGCGGATGCGCCGCGACAGCGCCGGGTACTGCGCGCTGCAGAATGCCATTGCGCCACGCGGCGAACACCGCCGGATGGATGTATGAAGCGCGACACACCGCCGGTGTGTTGTGCAATCGGCTAGCAACCTCCTTCACCACGCCGGCGATCGTCCGCGCGTAGGCATGCTCGCCGCCGCGCTCGGGCAAGGGCGTGCGTGCAAGCACGGCAATCGCCTGCACGGTGCCACCCCAGGTGCGGAAATCCTTGGCTGTGAACTCGCCGTCCATCGCGTCGCGCAGATAGGCGTTGACCATGCCCGAGTCGACTCGTTGTCGCTTTCCCGCATCATCGAGATACTGGAATAGCGCTTGCCCGGGTAATTGCTGGCAGCGACGCAGGACGCGCGACAAACGCGCGTTGTCGACAGCAATGTCCTGCGTCTGCCCGCTCTTGCCGCGGAAGCGCAGCCGTGCGCGCCCGTCACGCAGGAAGGCGATGTGTCGTTCGCGCAGCGTGGTCAGCCCGTAGGAGCGGTTGCTGCGCGCGTATTGCTCGTTGCCGACACGGACCAGTGTTTCCGCGATCACGCTGATGGCGACCGCGAGGACTTTCTCGCGCGGAAGACCCGTTCGCGCAAGATCCGCGCGCAAGTGTCTGCGCAAGCGCGGCAAACATTCGGCGAATTGGACCACGCGGCTGAACTTGCCTTCGCCGCGCACCGCACTCCAGCGGCGGTGATAGCGGTACTGCTTGCGGTTGCGTGCATCGCGACCGGTCGCCTGCAGATGGCCACGCGTGTTCGCGCAAATCCATACCTGCGTGTACGCGGGTGGAATCGCGAGGCTGCGGATACGCGCCAGCACGGCCGCATCGCGCACATGCCTGCCAGTAGACGTGCGGTACGCGAATCCCTTGCCGGATCGCACGCGACGAATGCCCGGATCGGCGTCGCTGACGTAGATGAGGCCGACCCGGCGCGCAGCATCGAGGGCAACCTTCGGCGGTGCGATCGATTTGGCGTGTTCGCGTGACGACATCTGGGTGGTAGCACGCGCCATCCGCTTGTTCATCACGCGAGTGTCCGTCGGTCCGCCTTAACCAAAAAAGTGCTTGCGATCTCGTATTCAGCGCGCGCTTGGCTACAAGAAACCCGGCGAGGCCGGCTCAAGGTGCGCGACAACGACGGGCTTCCGTTGATTGCGTACCCGTCATTTCGGGTGCCCGATTTCAGCGCTACCCGATGATTGGAGACGCATCCGCGCGCGCCGTACACGTCGCGTTCGAATCCGCACACCGATGAGCCTGCCTGCACGTTGTTGTTGCCGCTCCCCACCTTCATTTCGCGGTGCTGTCGCTGGCCGGCTGCACCTGCAGATCGTCGGCGTCAGAAATAACGTCTGGAACAATCGTGGCGGGAACCGCCGAGTCGTACACGGCCGCCGGCAGAGGTACCGACGTGCGCCACGCGATCAACCATGCCGCGCCCACCAGTGCGGCGGCGATACCGAATGTGATGCCGACCCAGGCGTTGTGCACGTGCGCCTGCGTGACGGCTGCGAATACGCGCGTGAACAACGTCGGCGCGATGATGCCGGCGATGCTGGACAAACTCGCGACGGCGCCCTGCAGGCGACCCTGCTCTGACGGCGACACCTGATGCGTCATCATCGCTTGCGCCGCGGGACCGGCCACGCCCCACAGCGCTGCAATCGGCATCGCAGCCCAGAACCATCCCGCGCTAGGTGCCAGTCCGTACAGGGTGAAGCCGAGCGTGCCGCAGCCCAGACCCAACATCAATGTTCGCCGCTCGCCGAGCCAGCCAACGATTCTCTTGATCAGGCCGCCCTGCACGATCGCGGCGAGCAGGCCGACGGCGCCGAGCGTGTAACCCACCATTTGTGGTCCCCAGCCAAAGCGATAATCCGCGTACAACACGAACGTACTGGGATACACCATGTGCGCGAGCGACATCAGGAACAGCACACCAACGAGACCGAGCACCTGCGGATAGCGCTGCAACAGGCGCAGCGACCCGAGCGGGTTTGCATGACTCCAGTCGAAGCGCGGAGAGCGTTTCTCCGGTGGCAGTGATTCGGGCAGCACGAACAAGCCGTAGACGAAATTGGCCAGACACAGCACGACCGCAACCCAGAACGGAGCGCGTTGATTGATCTCGCCAAGGAAACCGCCGATCGCGGGTGCAATCACGAAACCGATGCCGAACGCCATCCCGATCATGCCGAAACTTGCCGCGCGCTTTTCCGGCGGTGTGACGTCGGCGATGTAGGCATTCGCAGTGCTGAAGCTGGCCGCCGTGATGCCGGAAATGATGCGGCCGATGAACAGCAACGGCAGTGAATTGACCATCGCCATCATCAGGAAATCGAGGCCGAGACCGAGATTGGAAAGCAGAATCACCGGACGCCGGCCAAAGCGATCCGACAGCGCGCCCTGCACCGGCGTGAAGAAGAACTGCATTGCCATGAACACGGTCGCAAACCAGCCGTACCAGATCGCGGCCTTGGACACGTCGCCGCCGAGGAAACTTTCAATCAGGTGCGGAAGGACGGGAATGATCAGGCCAAACGACAGGATGTCGATCAGCACGGTCACGAAGATGAAGATCAGGGCAGCGCGGCGGGGTGCGGCTTGAACGGTCGAATCCATGGGACGAGCCGGAGCGGTTGTGCGGATCGCGCACGATAGCCGATCCTCGGCGGACGGAGTGAGCAGGCTGTTGCTGATCCGGCTGGGTTGAGTCGAGCGACTGAGAAGAGTCAGCCGACTTAACCAGCGGGCGTCGATGCGGCCGGCATCGACTTTCAGAATTCAGCGATGGCCATCGATGTCGATGAAGCGCAGGAATTCCGCGCGTGTGCGCGCGTCTTCGCGGAACGTGCCGAGCATCTGGCTGGTGATCATCGACACACCGGTCTTGTGCACGCCACGCGTGGTCATGCATTGATGTGTGGCGTCGATGACGACGCCGACACCGCGTGGCTTCAGCACCATGCCGATGCAGTGCGCGATTTGCGCGGTGAGCTTTTCCTGCACCTGGAAGCGGCGCGCATACGCGTCAACGACGCGTGCGAGCTTGGAGATGCCGACAACCTTGTCGGTCGGCAGATAGCCAACGTGGGCGCGGCCGATGATCGGCGCCATGTGGTGTTCGCAGAACGACTCGAAGTGGATGTCGCGCAGCACGATCATCTCGTCGTAGCCGGCGACCTCCTCAAAGGTGCGGCTGAGGTATTCGGCCGGGTCGATCGCGTAGCCGGAAAACCAGTCGCGGTACGCCTCGGCGACGCGCTTGGGCGTGTCGATAAGGCCTTCGCGCGCAGGATCCTCGCCCGCCCAACGCAGCAGGGTGCGCACCGCATCCTCGGCCTGGGATTGATTGACGGCGGGTTCCTTTGTCTTCTTCGTGGACTTCATGGGCGAGCTCATCATGGCTGCATGCGTTGGACAGACCGCCAGTCTAGCAGCCCTCCGCCTGAGCGCTGGGCGGCCCATTTTGCTCGCACACGGCGTGCTGGCGACCTCCCCGATCCCGTCTTCGATCAGGCGGCCCTCCGCGAGCTTGCGCGGGGGTGGTGTAGCCCATCCGCCAGCGCGAGTTCGGTGACGGAGATGGCGCGGTCATGCGCTTGCCGTGTATCGACGATCTCGATCCGCGCCAGCGAGGCCAACGACAAGCGCTGGCAGTGCCTCGAAGGTCTCTTGTCAGGCGCAGCATTGTGTTTGGCCATCCATCGCGGACGATGGCGGATTGGTTCGTACTCGCCAGCCCGTGGCACATCGGCCACACTGTGCCGACTCCACCTTTCCTGGGATCCACGAGCGCATGACGCCGCTGGCTTTGCTCGATTTCGGCACGGGAGCGGTGACGCTCAGCTTGACCGTGCTGACTGCCGCGTTGAGCTTCATTTCGCCGCGCACGCGCGCATCGCGATACCTCACGGCGTTCTTCGCGTGCATGTCGGTCGAGACCTTGGCTAGCTTGACAGTGCAAGGTGGGCGCGAGTGGCTGTCGGTCGACGCGATACGCTGGCTGCACAGCGTGAACATGCCGAGCGCCTACCTGCTCGGGCCGCTGCTGTACGGCTATACGGTTGCGCTGACGTCCGGGGCGGGCATTCGGATCCGGCATGCGTTGCCGTTTTTCGCCGTACTTCTGCTCGCGGTTGTGAATGCGTTGACGCGCTTCGACAGCTCGCCCACGGGACAGATGATCTACCTGGTCGCATTCCATGCGTGGGTGCTGCAAGGCGCGCCGTATCTGTGTGCAGCGGCATGGCGGACGTACCACGCACGCGCATGGCTGGAGCACTTGTCCGCCGACGATGCCGCCTTGCAAGTCGCCTGGCTGCGCCGACTGGTCGCCGTGATCGGCGGCTTCTGGGTGCTTGGGGCCGTCGAGCGCTTGCCGATCGGAACGTCAGCGCCGCAGTGGGGGCCGATCGACACGCTCATTTGTGTCTTGGTCACCGCCGCAATGGTTTTCCTGGCCTGGTTTGCGTTGCGCCAACGCGTCCTGGTTCCACCGCAACTGCCGGCGCAACTGCCGGCGCAACCGCAGCTTCAGGGCGAAGATGCCAGCGCGCCGTACGCCCGCTCCGGACTCGAACCGGCCCAGTGCGTGCAGATTGCTGCTGAACTGGGCCGACTGATGACCGCCGAACAGCTCTACGTCGACAGTCAGTTCGATCTGCAGGCCCTGAGTGAGCGCAGCGGCTGGTCACCTAACTACATTTCGCAGGCGCTGAACCAGGGACTGAAGAAAAATTTCTTCGAATTCGTCAACGGCTTCCGTGTTTCTGCTGCGCGCGACGCTCTCGCCAATCCCGACGAGGACAGAACGATCCTGGAAATCGCGCTGGCCTGCGGCTTCGGCAGCAAGTCGACCTTCAACACGGTGTTCAAGCGTCTGACCGGGCTCACGCCGAGCGAGTTCCGTCGCACAGGATCGCCGGTCGCGCAGGCGTCGGCCAACTGACGCACAACGCGCCGCCTGAACCGCGAGCATCCCCCGCAGACACGGTTGCACGCGTCCGATCCGGCACGTTCGGACGACGTCGGCACGCTTGCATGTTCCGATCTGGGCACGCCGTAACTGCTCGTCATAGGCGAGCGTCGCGGCGCCATCCATAGGACCAAGCGGAGTGCGAGCATGATGTTGCGCGTCAAGACAGTGATGTGTGTGGCGTTGCTTTTGCCGCTGGCGAATGCCGCGGCGGATCAGCCGGCCACGAAGGCCGACGAGGCCACCGCAGTCGATCTCCAATGGGGCCTCAAGATTCCCTTGCGTGATGGCGTCAAACTCAATGCGACGCTGTATCGGCCGCAAGGGCAGAAGGAACCGCTGCCGTGCATCTTCACGCTGACGCCGTATGTGTCGCAGCGCTATCACGACCTCGGCATGTACTTCGGCGCGCACGGCTACGTATTCGCCACCGTCGACGTGCGCGGGCGCGGAAATTCCGGTGGCGAGTTCACTCCGCTGCTGCAGGAAGCCAACGACGGCCCGCAAATCGTCGAGTGGCTCGCTGCCCAGACGTACTGCAACGGCAAGATCACGATGTCGGGCGGTTCGTACGCCGGTTACGACCAATGGGCGACGGCGAAGGAGCGCCCACCACATCTGGCGACGATCGTGCCGGTCGCGTCGCCGAAGCCGGGTGTCGACTTCCCGCCGCGCCAGGGCAACATCAATTTCAGTTTCGACATGGCCTGGATCACCTTGACCAGCGGCCATACCGCGCAGGACGCCATCTACGGAGACGGCGCGTTCTGGACGGCGAAGACGCGCGAGTGGTACGAGAGCGGTCGTTCGTTCAAGGAGCTCGATGTGATCGCCGGCGTTCCTTCGCCGACCTTCCAGACCTGGCTCGCCCATCCTGCCGCCGATGCGTACTGGGACAGCTACGTGCCGACCGCCGCGCAGTACGCGGCAATCGATCTGCCGATCCTAACCATTACCGGGCAGTACGATGGCGATCAGCCCGGCGCAATTTCTTTTTATCGCCAACACATGGCGCTAGCGACTGAACACGCGCGGCAGCAGCACTACCTGATCATGGGGCCGTGGGACCATTCCGGCACGCGCAAGCCACAGGCGGAATATTCCGGGCTCAGGTTCGGGCAAGCCAGCGTGCTGGACATGAACAAGCTG
>JBDSFA010000088.1:0-2536 GCA_039919785.1 Dokdonella sp.
TCATCGAGATAGTTCATCCAGTCCTGGTCGGCCGAGACGAACACTGCGGCAGGTGCGCCGGCTTCGATCTGTTTCGCCAGCTGCGAGCTCGCGGCATAGCTGACCTTGACCCCGCCGAGTGCCGCAACTTCGGCCGATGCGATGATCTTATCAAGCGACGGCTTCAGGCTCGCCGCGGCGAAGACGACTACGTCGTCTGCATACGCCGCGAGCGGAGCAAGCAGCAGGCAGACACGAAGCAGCAGGCACGTGACAGTGCGAACAAGACGCGCTACCGCCATGCAGCGTCGGCTACTCATCGGTGCCACTCCGCGTCGATAGGGTCAGGTGACCATATCGCCTCCTGCGTCAGCATGCGAGCCATCGAAACGAGGCGGCAAGGGGATTCGCCCAGGGGTGGGTCCCGTTCGCTCTGCTGATGTGTGTTGCGATTTGCGGCATGCTTGCCGGACGCGCACTCGCTGATGCGGGCGCGCCGCCGGTCCAAGTGCCACCAGCCTCGACACCACCCGAGGCGTGGCGAAGTCACGATCCCGTTGCGACTCGATGCGGCGGTGCTGCGGAAATTGCCACAGCCGGCCTTCGACTCGAGCGATCGTGGCAAGGCCGCGCACTGGGATGGCGTCGCGCTCAGCGAATCGCTGCGCGCAGCGGGCGCACTTTGAGTATTCCTGAAAGTGGACCGCGATAAACCCCGGTCGCGCCGTGGTTGTAATTCTCCACAGCGCCGCTGGAAACGTTCTGCAGAACGCCGATTCCGTGTCGCAATGATTGAAGACATAGGCATTGGACGATTCGAAATACCCGTCGTGGCATGTCGATGTCGGCGTGTTCGCATTCTCGCCGTCGCTGCACAAGCCTTCAATCAGCGAGTCTCCGAGCGGCATCACGGTCAGTGCCGTGACGTCTGTCGAACAGGCGACGATGACGGTTACGAAAGACGCAGTGAAGGCCGTTCGCCGGATCAAGGGCCTCATGTGAGGATGCCGTCAGAAGCGGGCAGGTTGATGCGGATGGGGAAGCGGCGATGTCGTTTCAATTCGTCGCGCCAGCCTGTCGCACCAGGCAATGCGCGTGATGTGCGAGCGCGGTGCGCGCGATGTCATGCGGCGTGGTGTTCTTCACGCTGAGGCCAGGCATGAAATTCAGACCGATGGTCGCGTAGCAATGCTGCACGAAGGCCGAGCAATACAGCGAGCCTTCGCGCGCGAGCAGATTCTCTCGTTCGCGCAAGGTCGGCCGCGCGAGCGAGAGCAGGGTGCCGAAGATCTCGCGCAGCGAGTAGCGCGTCGAATCGGCCAGCAGATCCAGTGCAACACGCAGCACCTGTCGCGTCTGCGTCGGATCGAGGCCAAAGTCGAGCACGGCGAGATTGGGCCACTCGCTCTCGTCAAAATACTTGGTGAGCCGGTTTTCCTGCGCGCCCAAGCGGATCTGCTTGTGACGCAGGTCCAGATCCGACTCCAGCACCCACCAGTGGTCGTCGCTGCGCGCCTCGCCGATAAGGGAACGCGTGCGACCATGCGCTGCCAGCCGCATCCGTGGTGATCGATCGCTGCGCCTTGCGGATCGTGCGATCGATCACGTGGTTGCCGCCCGCGAGCCCAATACGCGCCGGTGCCGCATGCGTGCTCAGAAACGCAGCATTGGAGAGCGAGTGAGGGGCGAGCGTGCGCGAGATCATGGGCGAGTCGGTGAGCGGTGCTGCATTCTGCGCGCGCAGCGCGTAGCTGTCGAAGTGCGGCTGGATTTGACAGGAACCCTTAGAATGGGCGCCCGGCCGCTTGCGTAGAAAGAAGATCAATGTCCACGATACCTGCCTGTCCGCAATGCACGCTCGAAAACACCTATCCCGACGGAGACAATTACATCTGTCCCGATTGCGGCCATGAGTGGGCGATGGCGGCTGCAGCAAAGTCAGAATCCGCAAGCGCGGTGCGCGACAGCAACGGCAACCTGCTCGCCAGCGGCGATACGGTGGTGGTGATCAAGGACCTCAAGGTGAAGGGCTCGTCGATTCCGCTGAAGCAGGGCACGGTGATCCGGAACATCCGCTTGGTCGACGACGACGCCGAGAACATCGAGGGGAATTCGGACAAGATAAAGGGTCTTGTGCTGAAGACCTGCTTCCTGCGCAAGGCCTAGCATCACGCCATGACTTCAAGCGCTTTACAGGTCCTGCAGTCGGTTTTCGGCTATCCGGCGTTCCGTGGCGAACAGCAGGCGATCATCGAGCACGTGATCGGCGGCGGCGATGCGCTGGTGCTGATGCCGACGGGTGGCGGCAAGTCGTTGTGCTATCAGATTCCGGCGTTGTTGCGCAAAGGCTGCGCGATCGTGGTATCGCCGCTGATCGCTCTGATGCAGGACCAGGTTGATGCGTTGCGTCAGCTCGGCGTCGAGGCGACTTTCCTCAACTCCAGTCTTGATGCGCAGGCGCAGCGTGATGTCGAACGGCGTTTTGCTGCAGGCGAGTTGAAGCTGCTCTATGTCGCGCCCGAGCGACTGCTGACCGAGCGGTGCCTCACTCTGATCG
>JBDSFA010000148.1:0-6022 GCA_039919785.1 Dokdonella sp.
GTGTATGCGAGCACGCCGGAACCGGAGACGTTGAACGTGGTCGACACGATCGGTGCTGGAACCTGACCGGACTGGTTGTTGAACAGAACGATGCTGCGCGCGCCGCCGGCCTGCAGAATATCGACGCCGATCATCTTGCCGTCGAGTGACGCGAGTTGCGTATCGATGGGCGCGGTGCTGGCGATCGTTCCCGGCTGCAGCACGGTCAGGAACGGGACCGACAATGGATTCACGGGGTCGCGCACTTCGATGCGGAACGTGCCTGCATTGGCCGTACCGAAAGGCACACAGGCCGGATCGGGGCCATCGCAGGGATCGGGATTGTTCAACTCGTCGACGCTGGTGAGGCTCGCATTGAGCGGCAACACCATGTCTAGAAAGAGTCGTGACGATCCCTGATCGATCCGCGCAGTTTTTCCGGAGATCATTGGCGCGGCAGGGACGTGCCAGCGGATGTGCTTCTTGTAGGTGCCCAGGGGATTGACCGATGGCTTTGCCTTCACCTGGTCGTAGACCACGAACACGTTCGCGGCGCGCAGGTAGAGGAAATTGCGATAGAAAAATTCGAGCTCGCGGTTCGATTCATCCGTCGGATCTCCGGCGCGGTTGTACGCCGTCGACAAATCGCTGCGCACGTAGCTGAAGTCCTGGTTCAATTCGTCCGCGACGACGTGATCCACGCCGACCGCATATTGGCCACCGCTGGCGATTTCGTTCGTGCTCTGGAAGTCGCCGAAATCATCGAAGTAGAGGGTGTTGCTGAGGGAGGACTCCTGATACTCAAGGGAAGGGCCGAGCAGTCCCGAGCCGCCGTGAATCAGATTGCCGTTGTCGTCGGTGGCGGATTTCCAGTCGCCCGCACTCACCAGCAGATAGTCGCTGCCTCGTGCGATGACCACGTGACCGGCCGAGAAGTGCTGATGATCGTCCCACCACTGCGAACCCATCTGCACCGAAGCCCACGTCGCGTTCGTGCCCCAGTCGCTGCGCATGATGAAATAGGGAATGGCCCCGTTCGTACCGCCAGGGCTGGTGGCTCCTTGCGGATAATTCGGCGCAAATGCCGTGTAGTAGGGTGGCAACTGCAACTCGGCAGACGGACGCGTTGCGTCGCTGAAGAAGAAGTTTGTCCATTCTTCTTCGGGAAAAACCTGTACGTCGGGAATTGTCGGCGCGGCGATTCCAGCCACCGACAAGTGCTGTGCTCCGGGTCCATCCGCGGTGCCGGCGAGCAGAAACGCCAGGCGCGTGGGAAGTGCGCGCAAGATGACGGCGCCCTGGTATCCACCCCAATCGCCGGTCGGGTCAATCATGAATCGATTCGGGAACAACGCGTGTTTTTCGCCGTGCAGCATCTGCGAGAACCAGTTTGCGTGCACAGCCAACAAGTCTTCGCCCGTCGCGCTCTTCACCGTCAACAGGTAGTCGATCATGCGGCTGAACTCTTCCGAGCCGTACGACCATCCCTGGAAATCAAAGCCGCCCTTGAATGGATTGCCGCTCACGGCCGGCCCGTCGAAGTCGAGCGCAGCGGCGGGACGAAGTCCGCCATCGAAGACCTGTGTGCGCCAGGCGTCTGGCATCGCCGAAGGTGCGAGGTTGCCGGGTGTGCCGTCGAAGCGGGCGCGCGCCCAATCGATCATTTCCTGCGCACGCGGGTTGTCGCCAGCCGATGCGTAGCCCATCAGGGCCACGCCGTACAAGTGCCCGCCGAAATAGTTGCCGTCGGCGGCGAAACTGAAAATCTGCGCCTGATATCCGTTGACGCGCACGTCATCGAAATACTGGTTCATCAATGTCACCATCTGCGACTTCAGCGCGACGCCGAGCTGGTCGTAGCAATAGTCGTAGATGAAGGCCAGCGTTGCAGCGACATTGCGCGAGGCGTAGTAGCTGTCGAGCTGGATCGGCGGATAGCCGATCGGTGGATTGTTTTCCGGATCGCCCTGCGCGCGGATCATTTCCTGGGCAAGTGCAATGAGTTTGTTCGAGTACGTGGTGTCGCCGGTCATCTGATAAGCGAATGCGAGCGGCATCGTCGCGGACAGCCAGCCCTCGCCCTGATAAGTGTAGTAGATCGAACCCAGCGGCGAGTCGGAACTCGTCGCAAACGTGTAGGGATTGATGGTGTAGGTCGCAAGCGCATCTGCGCGAGCCTTTATTGTTTGCCACGACGGATCATTTGCGTTCTTCTTCGCCAGCAACCGGACCTTGCCGGCGGCGTCGAACAGCAGTCGTGGATGCGTGGTGATGACCTGCGCTGCCGATACATCGCTGCTCGCCGCGACAAGCAGAATGCTTGCGCACAGCAGGACGCCGTGAATCGAGCGCGCGATCGCTTGAACAACGAACTTCGTGTGCAGAACCGGCCAGCATTTCATGATGTTTCCTGCGTGGGCGCAAATTCAATGTACGCAACAGCCAATGACAACGCCGCGCCTGCTGGATAGTACCAGCGGTATCGCTGACGCGAGATCGGGTTGTTTTCGCCTGCATGTGAAATCGCGTTCATGTCTTTTCCACTAGGGCGTGCGCCTTCGTTGCACGGGCATTGCCAAGGTTGCGTCGAAACGATGGTCCCCGGCAATCGCCGGGGACCGTGCGTGTCACGTCAACGCAACATCACCAGCATCTCGATTTCGCCGGTGTCGCGGTCGAGTCTCTGCATCGCCTTGCCGATCACTGTGCCTGGCAGTGGCGTCTTGGGCGCGCGCATCGCGCGACCGGGCCTGGACGATGACACCAGCAGATCGCCGGCGCGGATAGGGCCATTCTCCGATGACGCCTTCACCGGCACGCGGCCGCTCAGAGCAAGGCGCGGCATGCCCTTCGCTGCTGATTCTTCAGCCGCCGTCGAATTCAGCGAAACACCCGGCTTGGTCGAGATGACGCCGCCGACCGACGTGCTGTTAGGCTGTGACGAGAGGCGGAATGCCTGTCCGCTGTCCTCATCGATTTCGACGACATCGCCGGGTTCGAGTTTTTCGGTGGCCGGAACGTATTCCGCGACGTCGGCACCGCCCGTGTTGTAGTCGCCATTGGCGAATACCGAGCCGTTGCCGTTGACACGGAACACGTCGGTCGAGGGCGTGCCTGAGCTTGCAATGATCAGATTGCCGATCGTGTCGTTGCGGATGTTGACCACGCTTTGGCAGAGGCTTGCCGTGTTGCAGGAAATGCTGTCTGTCGCGAGCAGACCACCTTCGGCCCAGACGCCGGTGCTGCCGACACCGTGAACGCCGACAAAGCCGAGGCCACGGACGCCATCACCGCTGCCACCGATGCTTTGACCTCGCACACCGGTTCCGCCTGCGGAAGCCACGCCATTCACGCCGAGTCCGGTCGCAGTATCGCCGCTTACTCCAACGCTACCCGGCGCAACTCCATGGATAGCTGGATTGGCCGAAAAGGCGGGGAGGATACCTTCAAAAATGGTGCCTGAGTCTGTTGCCTGGAGCTGGAAGGCGGCGGTGTTGCCGGTAGAAACGGTGCGCTGGAACGGCATCGGCAACCCCATCGCGTACGGTGCTGCCGTGAGCGCCTGGCGCGGATTCAGCGTCGTATAAGCGCCTCCGCCCGCGTGGCGCACATGCACCTCGACCCATTTGACCTGGCCGTTGTAGGTCGGTGCACCGAAGTCGATCGAGGTATTGATCAGTCCGCCACTGACCGCGACGCCGGTCTTCGTCACGGTCTGCACCGCAGTGCCGCCGCTCCCGACAGTGAACAGCGCGAATTCGAAATCGTAGTTTCCGCTCGCTGGCACCCCGGCATCGGCAAAGGTGCCTTGGTAGGTGAACGCTGAGCCGAGCGTTTGCGCGGAGGCGACGCTGACCATGCCGACACTCGCGAGCGCCGCGGCCGTTGCAAGAACAATCGTGGAAATACGCATGACAGTTACTCCTTGTTACTTGCGACCAGTGTGGTCAGGGGGATTCGAAACCGTTGGCGAAGATGCTGTCGCCGATCAGGGTGCCAACCGGCGCCCAGAAGCCGTCGACGATGACGAAACTGGCGCCGGACAACGTTGATGTCGCCGGCTGCCCGAGGGTGCTGGTGATCTGGTAGCTGCCGCCCGCGATCGGGCTGCCGCCGCCCGCAATGACGACGGACTTGATGTCGTACGGCCCAGCGCCCGATTGCGCGCTTCCTTGTACGACGAACGCAGCGCCAAAAATCAGCGCGGCGATCACCACCTTCTTGCTCACTCGATTCATTGCCGATCTCCTCTCGTTGCGCGCCTATGCGAAGCGCCGCACTGGCTGTCCGACTGAACGTCGATTCAATTCAGTGCCGGCCTTATCCGAATAAACCGGAAACGGGGGAAATTCCGGCCACGCTCGGCCAGATGGCCAAGACAAAGTTGCGAAACGTCATCCCTGCCGATGGCGCGTCACGCGTTTTGAATGAGCGCGGTATGATTCGGCCATGACAGAAGCGGAACCCGAATTTCAGGTGAGCCCTGCAGGAAACTGGGATGTGGCGCTGCCGCCAGAGGTAAGCGCCCTTGCCGATCAGCTGCTGCCGTTGTTCTATGACGATCTCAAGCGCTTGGCACATCGCGAGCGCAGTCGGGTCGGTGCGGGAGCAACCTTGCAGACCACGGCTCTGGTAAATGAGGCGTACCTCAAGCTGCGCGGCACGCAGGGTTGGAACACCGATGCGCATTTTCTGCGTGCAGCGGCTCTGGCGATGCGCCACGCGCTGGTCAGTCATGCGGTCGCGCGCCTGGCGACCAAGCGCGGCGGCGGGGCGGTTTCCCTGCCGATAACCGATGCCCTGGATGTGCCGATCGAAGACGACGACGTCACCACGCTCGCGCTGAACGAAGCACTGGAGCGGCTAGCGCAGGACTCGCTGCGGCTTGCGCAGGTGGTCGAGTGCCGTTATTTCGGCGGCTACGATGATGCGGAGACCGCACGTGCGCTGAATGTGTCGGAGCGGACCGTGCGGCGCGACTGGACCTTGGCGCGTGCGTGGCTGCATCGCGAGCTTGCGGGCGGGGTGTAGGACCGGTTTATACGGCTGATGTTGCAGTCCGTTCTTGACAAGCTGCGTCATCCACAGCCAGCGTGATTCGACGTTGACTTAAGTGACCAGTGGAGTAGACGCATGAAATTTTACAAGCGTGTCGCAGTTGCAATGCTGATGTCGATGCTTGTTGTCGGTACGGCGTCGGCCAGCAGAAACGGCTGGGGAGACGGAACACTTCCGGATGCGTTGACTCAATTGCTCCTGTGGATGGGTTTGGGTTGAAAAAATGCCGGTAAGTTGAATGTTTTGCTGTTCCAATTCGGCGGTAGGGCAGATGGTCGCTCGTCGGTAACGTGCCTGCCAAGGTCAGCTTCCTGCATGGGATTTCAACTGGGCCTGCAACTGGCGCAGCGGCTCGCGGTATTGCTCGCCCAATTCCTTGTGCAAAGAGTGAATCGCGGTAGCCGATGTCGCGAGCGTCTGCGCTTGCTTCAAGTCGCCCATGGCCAGATGGCATCGGGCCAACGCGATCTGTGCTTCGGCAATCTTCGGGCTTGATGGATCCAGCAACTTCTCGCGCATCTTGAGCGAGCTTTGCAGTAGCGGTAACGCAGCCTGCGGGCGATTGTCCTGCAGCGCGGCTTCGCCTTCGATCAGGTCGGCACGCATCGTGTAGAACTCGAAGTAGGCCTGCAGACCGCTCTTCTCGATCTTCTGTCGCACTTGCGCAGCAATTTCCGCCGCTGCATCGGTGTGGCCGTCTGCGAGGTCCACATCCGCCGTCAGCAACGCCTGATCCATTGCCGTGAAAGACAGACCGCGCGTCTCCTTCGGATCCACGAAGAGCTCGCCTAGCATGGATCGGGCGGATTCCACCTGGCCCTGCGCCAGCGCCAAGCGAATACGCACGCCGGTATTGAAATTGAAACGCGAAGTGCGCGGAGGAATACCGCTCTTGGCCTTGATTTCGCTGGCTTCATCCAGATAGGCCAGCGCCTCGGGCGCGCGACCCAGTTCAAGCAGATCCGATGCGGCGATTTCGACTGCG
>JBDSFA010000201.1:0-5511 GCA_039919785.1 Dokdonella sp.
CAGCCGCGATGCTTTTTGTGGGCAAAGCATCGCGGCTGAAGCCGCTCCCACAAAGAGTTGCTACCACAGAGAGTTGCTACCACACAGAACGAGCGCGATCACCGCGCTCTGTGCATTCACTCAATCATCAAGCGTGCATCGCCGCCCGCGCGCGGTAGCGCTCCAGCGATTCCTTCAACGCCTCGGTGCGATCACGCATCAGCTTCAACTTCACGCGCGCTGCGATCATCTTCACCTTCAGCTCTTCGCGACGCTGCCATTCCTTGTCGGACAACGGCGTATTCGGCGACGCAACGCTTGGCGACGTCTCGTCGACTTGCTGGAGCTGGTGCAGCGCGGCGGTCAGATCGCGCGCATCGAACTTTGCCGTCATCAGTCGATCCTCTCTTGCACAGCAACGTTCAGCCGTCCGGGAGCGCGAAGTGCGAGCTGGGGATGGCTCGCATCGCGCTCCCATCTGCAGCAGCCCTTCGCGGGCGGCCGACACGACAGTGCGCCAACGCATGTGGCGCGTGGCCATTCTTCGTGAACGCATGATTGCGATGTGTGACGCCCGGCACGGGATTTGATTCAGTCTCGCGAAAAAGCGCTGGGTGTGCGGCGCGCTTCACGCTGCGACTCAAAGGTCCGGGTAGCGGCGCCATCAACCCGATCACGGCCGTGGGACGTGGCCCCCGCGACCGCGCTTCTGCGTGGAACCCTGCATCGGCTCCCATGCAAAGGTGTTCCTCATGTCGTACTGCAATGCCCGAACCCGTATCGGCGATGCCGCGAATTGGCTGTTGGCGATAGCTCTCGCCGGTGCGGCCAGTCACGCCGGCGCCGCCGGTTACGGCATCCGACAATGGCTGACACCGGTCGCGTCGGGCGAGGGCGCACCCAGCCAGGTGTTTGGCCTTTCGGTCGCAATAGATGGCGACCTCGCGGTCGTCAGCGAGGTCGGCAGCGGCGCAGAAGCGGGCGTGATCCGCACGTATGAGCGCAGCGGCAGCACGTGGTCCCATCTTGCGGGCCAGGACATCACGATCTCCGGTGATTCTGGCGCACTGGTCGCGTTCAACGAAGGTACCCTGGTGCGTTCCATCTACAACTCGAACACCGGGTCGGGCACCCTCATTGTTTCTGTGCATCAGTCGGACGGCTGGCATCCGGTCTACAACCTCTCCTCAAACAACACCTACTTTGACAGCCTCGCCGCGACCGAGGGCATCATCGTTGCGGGTGATTCCAGTTACGACGGGGGTACCGGCGCCGACCAGGGACGCGTGCGCATCCTGCGTCGCATCAGCGGCGACACCTGGGGCACGACGGTCCTGCTGCCTTCGGTGCCGCAGGCCGGTGCGCACTTCGGCACGTCGGTCGCGATCGTCGCTGGCGCTGTCGTCGTCGGCGCACCGCGCGAAAATGTCGCCGCGTACAACCACGCCGGCGCGGCCTACGTGTTCGAACTGACCCAGGACACCTGGAGCGAAGTCGCGCACCTGGTCGAACCCGTTGGCGGCGATCACACCGACAATCATTTCGGCACCGCGGTCGCGATCAGTGGTACCGATACGGCGGTGCCCGATCGCATGCTGATCAGCTCGCTGTCGAACGCGACGACAGGCCGCAGCGGACACGTGCGAAGCTACACACGCACGAACGGCACATGGACGGCGCGCACCGTTTTGCAGGCACTGTCCCCGGTGGCGGACGACGGTTACGGCTGCGGCCTCGCGCTCGACGATGTGTGGGCGGTGATCGGACTGTGCAACAGCAGCGCCGGCGCACCCAACGGCGGCGCCGTGCAGCTGGTGAAGTTTTCAAGCGGATTCACCAGCGTACTCTCGCAGACGCTGCGCAGCGATCCGCTCGCTGCAGAAAACGACTACCTCGGCTCGCGCGTCGCCGTTGATCGCGTCGGGCCCACCATCATGGTCGGCAATCCCATCGCGACCATCAATGGCAACGACAGGCAAGGCGTCGTCCTGTTCGGTGGCCCCGAGTCCGGCAATCCGTTCGCGCTTACGCGCAAGCTGTGGCTCGACCAGGGCCTCACCGACGCGACCTACGGATGGTTCGCCGTCGATGGCGACACGTTGTTTGTCGGCGCACCGGGCGAAGACGTCGGCGCCCAGCAGAACCGCGGCGCGGTGTACGAGTACCGCCGCATCGCGAATGGCGCCTACCAGTTCCAGTCGCGCATCCTCGCACCCGACGGCATGGCAGGCGACGCGTTCGGCCAGCAGATCACGCTGAAAGGCGATATCGCGCTCGTCAGTGCGCTCGGCCGCAAACTCGCTGGCGTGGAAGAGGCGGGTGCTGTGTATGCGTTCCATCGCAGCGCGGATGTGTGGTCGCTCGAAGCGCAGTTGTTGCCGGTGGCGCCCGGCTACGAAACCCTGTTCGGCATCGGCACCGCGTTCGACGGCAGCAGTGCCCTCGTCGGCGACCGCACCGGCAAGACGATCGTCTACGAGCGATCCTCCATCGGCAGTTGGACACCGATGCAGACCATCGACCACCGCGGCTTTCCGGTCCTCCTGAGCGGCGACACCGCGATGCTCGCGGATGCGTTCGCCAACAACGACATCGGTGAAGTCGCAATCTACGCGCGCAGCGGCGACAGCTGGGTGCCGGACGGCGTGATCTCCGGCAGCAATGCACTGCAGAGTTTCGGCACCAGCGCGAGCCTTGCCGGCGACCTGCTCGCTGTTGGCAGCAATGGTGTGCAGCGACCGGTGCAACTGTTCCGTCGCACGCAGAATGGATGGCTACCCGAAGCGAGCCTGCTGCCGAACGACGTGACATCGAACACGTATTGCTCGCGCGTGGCGATGAGCGTGCACGAACTCGCGATGGGTTGCCGCGATGTGGACGGGATCGGCGCGATCTACATCTTCGAGAAAGTCGCCGGAGCATGGACGCAGCAGCAGAAGGTGCTGTCCTTCGATCCGCAGGAGAACGCCGCGTTCGGCTACACACTCGGCTTCGGCCCCGGCGGCACGCTGTTCGGCGGCGCGCCGTGGTACGACTATCACTTCCTCGCACAGGGTGCGCTGTATGTGTTCGCCGGAGATCGGTTGTTCGACAACGGCTTTGAGTGACCGCAGCGGTTGCAAATGAACACGAGGCGAGCACGCTTTTGCACGAGCACGCTTTTGCAGCACGCTTTTGTGGGAGCACGCTCCCACAGGAAAGCGGATCAGTTCGACACGGCTGCGATGCCTTCAAAGCCCTCCCCTTCAAGGGGAGGGCTGGGTGGGGATGGTGTCGCGCGATGTCGTTCCGAGCCAAAGCATCGTGGCTGAAGCCGCTCCCACAAAAAGCGGGCTGCCCAAGATGCCGATCACAAGGCGAGCGATGCTTTCAAAGCCCTCCCCTTCAAGGGGAGGGTTGGGTGGGGATGGTGTCGCGCGATGTCGTTCCGAGCCAAAGCATCGCGGCTGAAGCCGCTCCCACAGACAGTTGCTCCCACAGAATTGCATGGCAGTCCATCGTGGCGGCCATGCCGAGGCCCTCCCCTTGAAAAGGGCCGAACAGGCGCGCTTGCGGACCCTAGGTCCGCGCGCCACTGACCTCATTTCACCGCTACGCGATCCACCAGCGCGACGAAGCGGGGATCCGTGCGGATCGGGTCCCAGCGATGATCGACCCGGAGAAAGGCCATGCGCACGTCGCGTTGCTCGTACGCGCGATTCAGCCACGCGATCGCCTGCTCGTTGTCGTCGAGCGCGATGTACATCGTCGCAATGCCGCTGGCGGGCACGAAGCGATCGCCGGCGGGATGCAACGCCTCGTCCAGCAAGACCTGCGCACCGGCGCGGTCGCCCGATTTCGCCAGCGCATACGCGAGCAAGGACACCGCCTGCATGCTGCCATCGGACGCATCGCGTGCGCGCCTGAATTCGCTGATCGCGGCGGGATAGTCCTTCGCGCCGAGCGCGAAGCCGCCGCGCAGCATATGCGCAACCCAGAAATCGGGATCGATCTCCAACACTCTCTTCAACAAGGCCTGCGCTTCATCCATACGATGTGCACTGGCCAGAAATCCCGCGGAGATCGTATTCGCCAGCGGCGACAACGGATCGAGCTCGCGCGCGCGCAAGCCTTCGGCCAGTGCCTCCTTGTCGCGGCCGGTATTGGAGAGGAGATGGGCATAGCCCAGATGCGCTTCCATCACGCTCGGATTCAACGCGATCGCGCGGCGGAATTCCTTTTCTGACGCGGGGCAATCCCAGTCATACCAGAACGCGACCCAGCCCAGCACCGAATGCGCGTCGGCCAGCGCATCGTCGATTTCCAGCGCCTTTTTCGCGGCCGCCTTCGCCAGCGGAAACGCTTCCTTCGGATCCACGTCGCTGGTCATCGGCAGACGACGATACCCTTCCGCCAACGCGGCATAGGCGAGCGCAAACGTGGGGTCCAGATCGATCGCCTTGCGGAACGACTCCATCCCCGCACGAATTTCCGTGGGCGTGACCTTGCCGATGCGATAACGCCCCTGCAGGTACAAAAGGTACGCATCCGAGTTGCGTGTGTAACCCGCGCGCATCGCATGCTGCTCGTCGCGATCGAACGTCTGTGCCAGCGCCGTCGCGGCCTTCTCCGCAATCGCGTCCTGCACGGTGAATACGTCGGTGAAATTCTCGTCGAAGGTGCCGGCCCACAGTGCCGCGCCGCCGGGCACGCTCAGCAGGCGCGCCGTGACATGCACATGATCGGCGCGACGCTGCACCTGGCCTTCGAGCACCGCTCCGACCACGAGTTCGCGTCCCGCAGCCAGCGGGTCCTGTTCAAGTCCGCTGAACTTGCGCACGGAACCCAGCGAGCGCACGACCAGATGGCGGTTGCTGCTGAGCTTGGCGATCAGCGTGTCGGCCATGCCCAGCTCCAGCACTTCGTCGCGATCGTCTGTCGACAAGGGCTTGAACGGCAGCACCGCGATCGTCGTGATCGGTGTGACGAGCGCGCCGGTGTTTGCAGGCGGCCGAACAACCCAGGCGGCAAGCGCAGCGAGGGCGATCAACACCAGGCTGGCAACAACGAGTGCGCGTGGGGAAAGCGCCAGCCATCGTGAGCGACGGAGCGTGCCCGTCGTCATCGATACCGGCTCGACAGCGAAACCATCCGCCGCGTGCGCCACAGTGGCAGGTGGCGCGATCGCTTCGAGCGACGCCACCCGCACATCCGCAACGAAGCGATAACCGCGCCCCGGCTCGGTGATGATGTAGCGCTGGCCGTCCGCTTCCTGCCCCAGCACCTTGCGCAGGGTCGAGATGCTCTGCGTCAGGTTGTTTTCTTCGACCACGCGGCCGGGCCAGATACCCGCCAACAGCTCGTCCTTGCCCAGCGAAACGCCAGGGTGGCGCACCAGATAGAGCAGGGTGTCGAACACGCGCGCCGTCAGCGCGACCGGCGCGCCATCAAGACGGCTCAGCTGGCGCGCGACGCCGTCGATGCGGAAGTCGCCGAACACATGACAACGCGGCTCAGGGGCGCTCATCGCGGCATTCACAAATTTTCAGAAGG
>JBDSFA010000199.1:0-2760 GCA_039919785.1 Dokdonella sp.
CTCGCGCCGACGGTGAACGTCAACAGCGACGTAATGAACAAGGCGGTGGCGATATCGAAATGCATACGACACGGATGAGCGTCGCGACTCCGGTCGTAACCGGCTCGAACCGCTACTGCCCTCCCTGAGTTGGAAAGCAGCCACGCCGCAGACCCCTGTGTCGCGAACGCATGGCCGATACGAAAATTTAACTTCTAGTATAGCGAGCCCATCCCGCCACGGATAGTGAGACCGGAAGCACGGCAAAACACGGCAGACCAGCGGTCCGTGCTCTTGCGCACACTCGCGCCGCCCCCACCATCGTTGCATGGATATTGCCGGCCCGAACTCAGACCCGACACCGACCACGGTCGCCCACGACCGGGCGCGCGTGCGCTACGCAGCGCTCGGCGCTGCCGCCCTGCTGGCCGGCGTGTGGATTGCGTGGATCGCGGCGCGGCTACTCGGCTGGTCGCTCGACGATCTGGGCATCCAGCCGCGTCACGTGCGTGGGTTGGTCGGCATACTCACAGCACCGCTCGCGCACGCATCGTTCGAGCATCTGATGTCGAACACGCTGCCGCTGGGCGTGCTTGCGACCCTGGCGTTGTACTGCTATCCGCGTGCGGTGCGTATCGCCTTGCCGCTGATCTGGCTGTTGTCGGGCATCGGGGTATGGCTGTTCGCGCGCGATTCCGTGCACGTGGGCGCCAGCGGCATCGTGCACGGGCTCATGTTCTTCTTGTTCGTGATGGGCCTGCTGCGGCGCGACCGTCTCGCCGTGGTCACGTCGCTGGTGGTGTTTTTCCTCTATGGCAGCATGCTGTTGTCGGTATTGCCGCACGAGGAACACGTGAGTTTCGAGTACCACCTGGCCGGCGCGATTGCAGGCGTGCTAGCGGCGCTGCTGCTGCGCACGCGCGATCCGCTGCCGCCGCGCAAACGCTACAGCTGGGACGACGAGGAAGCGATCACGGCGCAGGTCGTCGACGACGAATTCGATTTGCCGCGCCCGCAACACGTGCCGGTACTGTGGCAGCGTTCGGCGCAGGAAGAGGGCAACGGCCACGTGATCGAATTCCGCCCGCGCGACGGGCATGCGGATTCGTCGCGCCCGACCTTGCATTGAAGCCACCTTGCATTGAAGACACCCTGCACTGAAGCCACCCTGCACTGAGATCGCGGCGAGCGGGCAGGCGCACACCGCCGCGCGCGAACCGCGCTAAGCTGTCGTGCATGCATCCGGGACCCCTGCCATGAACAAGCCAGAACCACGCCGCGTCGAACACCAGCAGACCGAAAAGGGCTACGTGCCGGTCTACACGACCGCTGTCGTCGAGCAGCCGTGGGCGAGCTATTCGCGCACCGATCACCAAACCTGGGCCACGCTGTTCGAGCGCCAGCGCGAAATCCTCAAGGGACGTGCCTGTCATGAGTTCATCGAGAACCAGCAACGTTTCCACATGGCGCCGGATACGATCCCGCGCTTCGAGGAACTAAACGAGGTGCTGATCAAGGCGACCGGCTGGGAACTCGTCGGCGTCGAAGGCCTACTGCCCGAGCTCACGTTTTTCGAACACCTCGCGAACCGGCGTTTCCCTATCACCTGGTGGATCCGCAAGCCCGAGCAAATCGACTACATCGCCGAGCCGGACCTGTTCCACGACCTGTTCGGCCATGTCCCGCTTCTGCTCAACCCGGTGTTCGCCGACTACATGGAGGCGTACGGCAAGGGCGGCGTGAAGGCGCACGGTGTCAACGCCGAAGCGCTGGTCAATCTCACGCGCCTGTACTGGTACACGGTCGAATTCGGCCTGATCCGCCAGAACGGCGAACTGCGCATCTATGGCTCGGGTATCGTGTCGTCGAAAGGCGAATCGATCCACTGCCTCGAATCGCCGGCGCCGAACCGCATCGGTTTCGACCTCAAGCGCATCATGAAAACGCGCTATCGCATCGACACCTATCAGAAGACCTACTTCGTCATCGACAGCTTCGAGCAGTTGATGGATGCGACGCGACCCGACTTCTGTCCGATCTACACGGAGCTCGCTGTACAGCCGTCGATCCCGGCGGGCGATGTGCTCGCGAACGATCCCATGTTCAATCGTGGGACGGGTGAGGGCTGGGCGTTGGATGGGGATGTCTGATAGCGCTCAACCGGTTTCGCTCAACCCTCGAAGCCGTTCTGGAAGATGAAATCGCAGGTGCTGTACCACGGAGCTACGCCGGTGGCGATGTCCCACCCCGCATCGACGGAAGGCGTGAGCGAATTCGGACAGAGCTGCGAATAGCCGATAACGAGGCTGCTCGGTGAAGGGGTTGCCGGCGCAGGACCCGTCAGTTGGTTGTAGCCGACCTTGAAGGCGTTGAGATGGACGAGTCCGTTGATCGAAGGGACCGAACCGGACAGATGGTTCTGATCGACTTGGAAATAGACGAGCTCGGTCAATGATGTCAGCGCGGGAATGCTCCCTGTCAGATCATTGTTGCTGACAATGAAGAACTGCAGGCTATTGGATGAGCTCAAGTCCGGCATCGCTCCGGTCAAATGATTCGAGCCAGTGGTAAAGGCCAGCAGATTTGGCTGCGCGCTCAAGTCCGGGATGGAACCGGTCAACTGATTCTGATCCGCCTCGAAATAAACAAGAGCAACCGGACCGACCAAACTCGGAATCGAGCCGGAAAAGCTGTTTGTATTCGCGAAGAAGTACTGCAACTTCGTCAGCGAAGCGAGCAGAGGCAGTGGACCCGTGAATTGGTTGTTGCCGATCGAGAAGG
>JBDSFA010000207.1:0-6980 GCA_039919785.1 Dokdonella sp.
CAAGCGGCCGAGCACATCGTCGCAGAGATGGGATCCACAGGGGCGGCGTCAGGGTCGTTGGGCTGAAAGCATCGATCGAAAAAACCTTGTCCCAAGCCGGGCATTTTTTCCGATCAATCGCGACTGCCTGACAAAGCAAAGAAATGCTGCTCCGTGTCGACCCTCAGCTGTTCCTCAGCTCGCTCGACAGCATGGAGCTCAAGCGGCTTTGTGTACCGGAGCCGCTGTGCGATTGCTTGATCGCTCCGGACTCGCCGCTGCGCCGTTTCCAGTCGACCGCAACCGCGGCGCTGTGCAGCGCCGTTTGCCTGACCCGCAAAAAGAAAACCCCGGCCGAAGCCGGGGTTTCCGTCTTGCAACAACGGTTGAATCAAACCGCTAGATCAGAACGTGATGCTCCAGCTGTCGATCTTGCCGGTGTCCTGCGATGCGTTGTCGTTCACACGCAGCTTCCAGATGCCATTGAGCGTCTCGCTCGACAGATTGAACGTCACCGTCGTGTTGATGTTGTCGGTGCCGGCGCCGGTGTGGTTCCAGATGTTGTAGAGCGTGCCGTCCGGGGCGACCAGGTCGACCTTCAGATCACCGATGTAGGTGTGCACGATCGCGACCGTCACCGACGCATTGGTCGGCGCGTTGCCAGTGCGGCCAGACACCGTGATCGGACTGTCGATCGTGGCGTTGTCGTTGATCGTGTAGTCGGTCGTGTTGCTGTAGGTCTGCGTGATGCCGCCCACCGTGTAGCTGCCTGTGATGCTCACGCCCGAATACGTCGCATAGGCATGGACCAGCACGTAGTACGTCCCCACTTGTGCGGTGGTGATGCTGCACGATTCGGCGGTGGTGCTGCCTTCGGACTTGCAGTCGTTCACCGTCGTGGTCGGCGCGGAACCAAACTTCACGTACAGATCAGCATCGCCGCTACCGCCGGTGGTGACGAACTTGAGCCCCGTGGCGCCGGCTGGCACCGCAAGCGTGAACAGCTTGTCGGCGCCGGTTGCGGCACTCAGGCCGGTCACCGTCACGCCATTGGTCAACACCGTGGCACCGCTATTGGCCACGGTGACCGAGCTCGTCTTGCCGTTCGTTGCTCCGCCGTTGTCGGTCACCGCCAGCGTCACGCTGTAGGTTCCAGCTGCCGCATAGGTGTGGCTCGGGTTCGTCGCTGTCGAGGTGCCGCCGTCACCGAAGGTCCATGCGCGCGACGCGATGCTGCCGTCGCTGTCGGTCGAGCTGTCGGTGAAGTTCGCGGTCAGACCGCTGGTGCTGGAACCGAAGTTCGCGACCGGCGGAATATTGCTGCCGCCAGAACACACCGGGCGTGTGCCGCAGGCAATGCCGTGCAAGTTGAACGCATCCCAGATGCGGCATGCGTTCGGCGTGCCATTGGCGAGGTTGCCGTCATCGTCATCCGCTGCGAGATAGACCGTGTACCAGTTGTTGGCGCCGCAACCATCGACCGATGCGGCCGAGTTGCAGGTACCACCGCTTGCAACGCGATACGCGCTCTTGCTCGGCGTCAGGCTGCCGTACCAGATCTTGTCCATCTCGCCCCAGCCGGCCGATCCGTGCGCAGCAACCAATGCTTGCGACAGATCCCAGTTCGCCGAGCTCGCGATGTAGCTTTCGCAATGACCTTCGTAGCCCATCGGACCGCGATAGGCTTGGCCTTGTGGCGTGCTGTACGGGCAGGCGTATCGGTCGCAGTTGATGCCCGCGTTGTCGGTGACCGTCGACGGCTTCGCCACCGTAGCGGCGCCGTGCGTGCTGAACGCATTCAAATCGCGCACGCCGGTGCAGCTCGCGGCGCAGTTTGCGCACGGCACGCCCGGCTTGAAGTTTTTGCCGATGCAGCCATCGCGGGTTTCCAGGAATGCGAAGGTATCGCCGACCGCTTCGCCGCTGCCCTGGTCGCTGGCTGAGCCGCCGCTGTTGGTGTCCATGCCATGGCCCCACTCGTGCAGGAACACGGCGGCGATTTCGCCGGTGTTGGAGCAGCCGCCGCCGGACTTGAAGAAATTCAGCTGCGAACCATCCCAGAACGCATTGCAGGTGTCGGCCTCGTTCATCTCCGCCGTCACCTTGCCTTGCAGCCAGGAGTTGGACGGGAAGAACGTGATCGCCTTGCGATTGATGTTGGTCAGGTGGTAGAAGCCGGTGCGCGAGGCGTGTGTGTTGCCGGCGCCGCCCACGCCCGGCGTGGTGCAGTCGGTGCCGCCACTGCTACCGAGGGCGAGATTGCCAGTGGTCGTGTTCGACAGCGAGATCGACCCGCAGTCGTCCTTCATCATGATGTACTTGCCATTCAGCGCCGTCGTCGCGGTGCCGCTGCCATAGTCATAGATGCCGAGCGCGTCGGTGACCTTGGCGGTGCCGTTGGTGACCGCCGCGAACGAAAGCGGCTTCACAACTTCGGCATCCGTGTTGGTGGTCGGATAGATGCCGCCGCTGACGGTCGCATTGGTGTATTCGTTGAGGTCCTTGACGTCGACGACACGGTTCGTGTGTGCATCGGCGAGAACCTGGTACGTCGTGCGATCGTTGGACACGCGGAACACGAAGCGCCAGACGAGGCGATGTTCGTAGCCGCTGCCGACAGCGCCACGGTATGAATCGTTGGCGTCCTGGCCCGCAGGGGTGACGGGGACGAGCAACAGTTCGCCCGGCTCGATCAAGGACTGGATCCTGGCGTTGGCAGCAAAGCCGAGTTCGCGCACGGTGAGATCGAACGCAGCTTCGCGCGTGGAGGTCGGCAATACATCGATCGCGACGGGCGCGACTTCGTTGGTGCCGAATTGCACGATGTTACCCGCTGCGATGCGGAAGAACAGATTCGCGCCTTCCACGCGCACGCCGTCCTTGTATTGGGCAAACTCGACGAACCAGTGCGAGTTGTCCTTGCCATAGGCAACGCTGCTGTTCGGATCGAGGCGGAATTCCAGACCCTTGCTGCCGAGCAAGTCGGCGTTCGCGCCGATGAACGTCTTCAGGCGCGACTCCACGACATTCATGTCAACCGTATTGCCTGCTGCCGCGATATCCGCACCGGCCAGGCGCAGCGAGTTGCCGCGACCCGGAATCAATGCGACGCCGCTGCCCTGGATCAAATTCGGGCGATCGGAGCGTCGATCCCAGCGCATTTCCCAACTGCCCGGATGACTCTTCACGAAACTGGCCGCTGACAGATGCTCCGTCATGTTTGCGGTCAAGCCCATGGTCGCTTCGAGCTCGGGTTGCACTTCAAGCTCGGCCGCGATGAAGGGGTGGATCAACGTGGCGGAATTCTGCGGCTGACCGACCTGGGGCTGGATCGCCTGCGCCCATGTGGACGCAGCAAGCAGACATAGCAGCAGCGGCTTGAGAAGGCGGGGCGCCGGCAAGCGGCGCGGGCGCGTTGTACTTTCACGCAGTAACGACAAGCGTTTCATGAACTCTCCCTCAAGGAATGCTTTCGAGATGGAATGACCCACGCCCCTCAGGTCCGTGATCCAGGAAGCCCGTGCGGATGCGAACAGTCCGCAAGGCATTCGATGGATGGACATCGGCAAACAAGAGGTAGCGCAGCCTGATCTTCGGCGCTGCCGTCTGTCTGCGCATCTTGAAAAAACTAAATATTTTCTCTTTGGTCACAGCGCGCTGATTACATTCACAATAAATTGTTGCTGGCAGGCTTGTGCAATGCAGGATTCACCGATCGTTATGCGCTACGGATCGACGTACGCTCACGTATGCACGATCACCGTGCGATCGATCGTGCACTGCAGCACGCGTTGTGTCGGCTTTCACGGACTCGATGCGCTGTGCTTGAGTCTGGGTCGCGACTGCGCTATACGTTTTTGATCGAGCGACTTCGCTTGTGCGTACGTTACGCGACCAGTGCACTGACGTGGCCAACACCTCGACGAAGGTGAAGCAGCCACACTCGTCGATGTGGGGGAGTCATGGCCGAGTTCAGCGGGCCTGCATGGCCAGCGAGCGCCCAGCGATTGCGCGTGGGCGAGATCGAGATCGACTTGCGTTACCGCAGTGTCCAGCGGGACGGTGCAACGCATGACCTGAATCCGCGTTGCTTCGATTTGCTCCTGCTTTTTCTGCGCGAGCCCACTGTGCTGCATTCGCGGGAAGCCATTTTCCGCAAGGTCTGGCCGGGTGTCATTGTTGAGGATGCCAACCTTTCCAACAGCATCTGGATGTTGCGCCGCGCATTCGGCGCGGACGCCCGGCAATGGATACGTACGGTTTCCAAGCAGGGTTACATCTTCGATCCGCCGGCATCCGTGGTTGTCTCGGAATATCCGCTGGATACAGAACGCATGGGAATCACGACGAAGCTCGCCGTTCCCGTTCCTGCATTCGAAGAGACTGCACCTTCGCTCGCACGAGCGACCGCGCGCCATCGACGCTGGTCATGGGGCTTGACCCTCAGCACCGTGCTGCTTGCCTTCTGGGTCGGTGGCACGATGCTGCACGTGGTCAGCTCTTCGGCGCCGGTGTCGCGCGTCGCGCTGGTGATGCTGTCAGACGAGGCGACGTCGGAGCAGGCGCGTTGGCCGGCGAGACTTCTGCATGGGTGGATCCAATGGCAGCTGCGCAGCATCGCCGGCATCGAAGGGGTGGGGTCGGCCGAACGATGCGACGGTTGTGCGGAATTGGCTGTGCTGGTCAATGTCGACATGCCGGCGGAACGTCATGGTGAGTGGGACGTCTCGGCGCGTTTTCGAGGTTCATCGGCTCCGGTCGATATCCATCGTCGCTGCAGTGAAGATCGATTGATCGTGACGATCAGCGAAGTCAGCCGCGAGGTGCTCGCGGCTGTTGCGCCATCGTTCAAGGGACCGTCTCCGGAGCTTCAGCTCGACAGCGCTGGTGCCGCCCGATTGGTCGACGGCCTGGCGGCGGAACAACGGGGCAACTGGGGCGAGGCGGCGCGCGTGTTCGCCGCGGTGGTCGAGCTCGCGCCCGAATTCGCCTTTGCGCGCTTGCACCTGGCACACGATCTGTCGCGCGTAGGACAGCAGAGCGCCGCAAAGATCGAACTCGCACGCGCATCGGTTTGGGTAAATGCGCTGCCTGAAATGCTGCAACGACCACTAAAGGCACAGGAACTGCTCATCACACAGGATTTCACGGGTGCAGCCATCGCGTATGCGGCGCTTGTGCAAGATGGCGGCAGCGAGAACTTGTCGTATCGATTGGCCGAAGCGACGAGTTTGCGACGTGCAGGTCGCAGTCGCGATGCGGCACGACGCCTCGATAGCAAGCTGCCGCAGACGCCGTCGATCGAGGTGCGCTGGCTGATCGAGCGTGCGGAAACGCAACTCGACAATCGGGATCTCGCCAATGCGGCGGCGAGCGCCGCAGATGCCATCCAGCTCGCAGGAGCCGGAGGCTGGGAGCACGAACGAGCGCGAGCCGCGCTGGTGCTCGCGGATGTGCAGGTCGCAAGCGGCAAACCGGCCGATGAGGCGTTGTACGAGCAGGCGGCGCAGGGCTTCGAGCGCGCGGGTGACAAACTCGGCGTGTTGCGCGCGCGCGTCTATCGCGAGCTCGCGGGCAAGGATGCGTCGACACACCTCGACGAATTGCTCGCCGACGCGCGCCTGGCGGGCAATGCGAGCATCGAGATCGATGTGCTGAAGCGCGCCGCAAAATTCAATTACCGCAAAGGAAATGTGCTCGAGGCACATGCTCGATTGGAGCAAGCGGCAGCCGTCGCGGAATCGGGCGGCAGTGCGCATGAGCGTCGCCTGACCCAACTCAGCCTGCTGCGCGAAGATGCCCTGCGCCTGGATTTCGCGGCGTTCGACCGGCGACTGTCGCTGTTGCGGTCTGCGCCTCTGCAGGGCGGTGTGAGCTATGCGGTCGGCTTGAACGCCTCACGTCTGCAGTACCTGCGCGGCGACTTCGATGCGGCGCTGAAAACGCTCGCGCAGACCGAGGAGGACTTGCGTGATCCCGCTGCAGGCAACCCACCGCAACTCGCTTCGGCACTGGGCTGCACCCGGATCGCCGTGCATGAGGTGCAGGGCCAGACCGCGCTTGCGCGCAACGACATCGGCGATTGCCGCTTATCCGGAATCGAGATCTACGCTCACTACGCCGACATTGCCGAAGTGGAGCTGGCCATTCACACCGGCGACATGGCCACTGCGCGCAAGCAGCTGTGGGCGATGCGCGGCATGCTCGGCGGACAGGCGGTCGCGCCTGATCGCTGGCAGCTGGTGTTGGAAATAGCACCCTTGCTCGCGCGCAGTGGCGACCTTGATGGCGCACGCACCCTCATCGACGACGTGTTGCCAGCGGTGACGCGGTCGGGCTACCGCTTGATTGAAGCCGACCTTCGCACCACGCTGGCGGAGATTGCACTCGCGCTCGGCAAGCCGGACAAGGCCGAACGCGAAATCGCCATAAGCGAGTTGATGGTGCCCGTCGACGACTGGTTCGAGCGCCGGCGCCTGCGTACTGTTCGTGCCCTGATTGCGCAGGCCGACGGTCGCATCGAAGACGCAACGCATGCGCTGGCTACGCTGCATGCGGATGCGGTAAAGCATGGCGATGTGCTCGCTGAACTGCTTGTGCACAGTCTGGTGAGACAGACGACGATGGCCGGCTGCACCGATCAGCGACGCGTGCGGCTGCTTGCGCAAAGCGGACTGCGCGGCGCTTCCGATCTGTGGATGGAGCCGGAAGCGCGCGAGTCCAAAGCGGCGCTGGCTTCGATCCGACCGTGACCGCACACAACGCACCGCGAGTGAAAAAACAGCGAAGCTTCAGCTGAAACGTCGCCTGCTTGAGCGGGCGTCACGCGTGCACTAGGCAACCCGCGCAACCCCGCATCGTGTTTGCGCCGTAACGCATCAGAACTCGTACGAGGCGCCGACGTAGACCGTGCGTCCAATACCCGGCTCGAGGCCATTGGAGAACACGCGCGAGTAGTACTTCTTGTCGAACAGGTTGGAGACGCCGCCTAGCAGGCGCAC
>JBDSFA010000326.1:0-3561 GCA_039919785.1 Dokdonella sp.
CGCCGGCTACCGCGCCGCTGAGGCTGCCGTCGTAGAGCAGGTTGTGATCGTTGCTGATCGTACCGCTACCGCTGTTGGCAAGCGCGAGATTGAGGATGTTGCCGCTCAGCAGGTTGTTCGCAATGCGCCCATTGCCCGTCACTCCGGGCGCGGCGTAGACGTTCACGCCTGAATAGGCGCCGCTCACCGTATTGTTGAATGCCTGCAGATTGAGGCTGCCGAAATAGGCATCGACCTTGATGCCATAAGCGTCGCCTTTTTGCGCCAAAGGGGTGACGACATTGTTCAGCACGTACGTATT
The DNA here is from genome assembly GCA_039919785.1 of Dokdonella sp. GTDB lineage: Bacteria > Pseudomonadota > Gammaproteobacteria > Xanthomonadales > Rhodanobacteraceae > Dokdonella_A. The sequence goes on from JBDSFA010000326.1 coordinate 302, forward strand.
CAAGCTGCCGCCACCGCTGCCGGTCAGATTGCCCTGGCGCAGATCGATGCTGCCGTAGCTGTGGCCACCGCGGATCCAGTTGCCGTAGAGGCGTGCGGTGTGCGTGTTGTCCTGGCTCGTGATCAAAATGCCGGCCGACCACGCGCCGCCTGCATTCACGCGATTGTCGTGAATGCGCCCATCGGTGTTGCCGGTGCCGCTGCGCAAGACCTGGATCGCCGCATGAAGTGCGCCGTCGTAGGTATCCCACGCGAAATCGACATCGTTTTCGGAAAGTTCGTAGGTGAGCGGCGAACTCGTAGAACTGACTACGCTGATTTCTGCAGAGCCGGTCGAGGTGGGTGCGAGGACGCGCACGCGCCGCACACGCACGTTCGCAGCACCGCCACCGTGTGCGAAATAGACGAAACCGCGCTGCAGCGTGAAGCCTTCGATCACATACGTGCCGTCGATGGTCGCACTGCCATAGACGCCGCGATCCAAGGCCAGTTGCGGTGCGTAGCCAGATGCGGCGCGCAGCGTCAATGGAATGCCGAAGCTCAGGTCTTCGTCGATCGCGGTATTGCTCGCTACCTCGACGATCGAACCCGCGCTTGCGCTGTTGATGCACGCTTGCAAGGTGCCATCGCAAGGGCTCGCGCCGGGCCAGACGATCGCGTTTGCCAACATGGGCGTCGCCAGCAAGACACCCACTGCAAGCCATCGAAAAGTCGCCATGTACGTACTCCTGCGTTCAGATGGGGAAGCATAGGTCGCGATACGAGGTCATTGCGCGGTGGTGCTTCGCAGCGCAGATGTCGACTGTGTCACATTCTGCGTGAATCCACTTGCCACGAACCTTGCCAGCGTCAGGGAGCTGTCTTCAGCAGGTCGATCCGAGTGCTGCCGTCAGGGCCGGGTGCGAGCAGGTCTTTCAAGGCCGGGGTGAACCCTTCCAGAGTCTGCTCGAATCGCCACGGTGGATTCACGATCGCGACTCCGCAGCCATTCAGACGCAACGGCGAATTGTCCGGATGCAGCAGCAGCTCGGTGACGAGCACGCTGGCCGCGCCGCTGTTCGCGTACAGCCAGCGATGGAAGGGTGCAATCGTTTCGCGTTTCTTGATCGGATACCAGATCGCCTGGATCGCATTCGGCCAACGCGCGAATGACTGCATCAGTGCGTTCTGGATTTCGACGAATTCACCGCCCTGCGCCTCGAACGGCGGATCGATCAGTACGAGGCCACGCTTCTGCGCCGGCGGCAACAAGGCCTTGAGCGCGCCGTAGCCGTCACGCTGGTGTACCGCAAAGCGTACATCGCCGCGCAGCGCGGACTTGAGCGCTGCAGCTTCTTCTTCGTGCAGCTCGCACACGATCGCCCGATCCTGCTCGCGCATCAGTCTTGCTGCGATCAGGGGAGAACCGGGATAGTGCGCCAGCGTCGATGCATTTTCTGCGTCGAAGGCGCGCACAAGATCGACATACTCGCGCAGCGCCGAAGGCAGTTGCTTCGCTTCGAGCAGACGCTGGATGCCATCAGCGAATTCGCGCGTGCGCTCCGCCTCGTCACTGCGCAAATCGTAGCGGCCGCGTCCCGCGTGCGTATCGACATAGCAGAACGCAGCCGGCTTCGCCTTCAGCGCCTCCAGCAGTGCAATCAGGATCGCGTGCTTGAAGACATCGGCGAAATTTCCGGCGTGGAAGGCGTGGCGGTAGTTCATGGATGATCGAGGTGTCCGCTGTGCAAGAATGTCGCACTCGCGCCGGTCCGAAGGATGGCGTTGGCGTGCATGATGTCGCTGCGCGTACCATTCTCGATTGTGATGCGAATCTTGAACAGCCCTCATTGCCTCCTGAGCCTGGGCGCTTGCCTGCGTGGAGAGTGAGAAGGGCTACCAAGCCCGTCAGTTGAATCCATTTGCAAAGATCGTGTCGCCGGCACTCAGCTCCACGACATAGCCGGTCGTGCCGCCGCGCACATCCAGACGCCAACCGGAACGGTACTCCCCGTCGCCACTGCTCTGCGTGGTCCAGTCAAGCGCGCTCAAGGTGGCGTTTGCGGGCGATATGACATGGATTTTCAGACTGCCGGCCATGGCGGTGTTGCCGTTGATCACGGGTTGCACCGGTGTGTTGACCTGGAAGATCGCCTGGGTGCCGCTGCCGAGTGCGAATGCATCGGTCAAGGTGAACGTGCGATTGACGAAGTCGATCGTGCGCTGCCATGAGATCACGGCAGGATTGCCGTCGTAGGCGGGAGTCAGGTTCGCGACGGCATGCACGGCGCCACTCGCTCCCGGAGTGACCGTCATGGTCGACGTCGTGCCTACCTGCTGCGGCACGACTGCGCCTGCGTGCTCGAAGCGCACCATGTTGTTCGTCTCAGTGCCTTGCTGGATGCCACTACCGGTCCAGATATTTTCGGTGACCGCGAGCCAGGTGTCCTGATAGAGAGTGAACGAGCCTTGATCCTGATGCGCGTGACTCTGCAGGTAGGGACCCGCAGCGAACTGCATCCACATGGCGCCCCGGTCCCAGCCAGTGCGCGCGAACAATTGTCCGGTACCTGGCGCGTAGTAGGTCAGTGCAGTGGGCGGCGTGCCCGCCGGGCCCGTGCCCAGCAAGTTGTGGCGGTGGTTGAAGCTGCTCTGCATCTCCTGCACCGAGATCGAGTGCAGCCACCACGACGCGTTTGCCTTTGCAGTCGCATCGTTGCTGATCTTGCGTGCCTCGAGCACGAGTTCGCGGTGGTAGTCATAGATCGCCGGCTGCGACGCGCGGGATTGATCACCGATTGCTGCAACGTGATCCAGCGTGGGTACAGTCGCGTGGATCCACCAGGCAATGCTGCTGGCGAGATGCGCGTTCGCGTTGCCGATGTCCACGTGCATCGAATCGTTCCAGACGCGATACAGCGTGAACAGCGTTCGGTGCGAGGTCCCATAACCGGTCCCTTCCTGGCTGCCCCCGCCGACGACCCCGGCGGTGTACGTTTCTTCTTCGGGCCATTTCTGGTTCTGAAGGAGGTTCTTCCATGTCGCGCTGTTGGAGGCAAGACCCCAGTACAGCGTGGCGCGCAGAAAGCTGTAGTGGTAGTTGTTGGCCGGATCGTCTACGCCCCAGCCCGGCCATGGGTGCGAATGGCCGCTCCACACCGCGTTGTCGTGGTTCCAGATATTCCAGACGGTCTGCTCGGCATAGGTGTTCCAGTGCGTGTGTTGCGAGGGCGAGACGAAACTGGCACACCAGTCGTAGGTCAGCGCGACATCCTCGATCAT
>JBDSFA010000418.1:0-6912 GCA_039919785.1 Dokdonella sp.
AGGCGCGCGATGATCATGCCCGCTTCGATGGTCTTGCCGAGCCCGACCTCATCGGCGAGCAGGGCACGCGGTGGGCGCCGCTGCGCGACGATGCCGGCGACGCGCAGCTGATGCGGGATCAGGTCGATGCGTGCGCTGGCGAGTCCCCACGCAGGCGAGCGCATCGCCTGTGCGCGGCGCGCGAGCGCGTCGAGTCGGAAGTCGAAGCGATCGGGCGGGTCGACGCGCGCGGACAGCAGACGCTCATCGGCGCGCGAAATCGGCTGCGCATCGTCGAGTTCGGCCTCGGGCAGGGTGCGATCGCCCGCGTGGTAGATGAGCAGGCCTTGCGATTCGCTGATGCGCTCGACCACAAAGCTCTGCTTCTGTCCGGCAACCTTCTGGCCGACGCGGAAGTCCGCCCGCGCCAATGGCGCTGCATGCATCGCGTAATGGCGCAGCACGCCAGCGGTCGCGAACAGCACCTGCACGTTGCGACCTTCGAGGCGCACGACGGTGCCGAGACCGAGCTCGGGTTCGGCATTGGAGATCCAGCGTTGACCGGGAACGAAAGCCATGGGCGGGCACGTGGAAACGGGTACGGATTATCCGGCCCTGCGCCCCGCATGCATAGCCTTCGCAGCAGTCGACGCCGACAAACCAATGATTCTCCAGCCTTTGCCGCCACCGAAGGCCAGGGTATTCGGCTGCCTCCTGCGGTCTTTTGTCGCGGTTGGCGCAGTGATTAGGACTCAATTCTCATCTGTGCCTTGCAACAGCATCACCCCTGGGCAAGCAACAGAACCAGAATTCCCGCGATCGAGATCCGGGTACCGAATCCATCGCAATCCGCATCGTGCGAGTTCGATGTACCTCGCCGCGACCCCGACATCGGCGGGCGCAACTGATCCGACGTTCCATAGCGGCGCGAGGTGCGCGCATTAGTCACGATGACGCCCTTGCGAGTGTCACGGTTGGCGGGAAAACTCGTACGCGCCGACGTCAATACCTGCACCTTGCGGTCGCGGGCGATCCGCATCGAAATCATTGGTGACCAGGGAAGTCGCCGTCGCCGAGCCCGTGTCGACCACGGGGCTGGATGCTCTCGCGACATGGAAATCGCTGCTGTTCGGATTCACCAGTTGCGGATTGGCGTTCAGAGGGTTTGTGTCGAAGGCGAAGCTGTCGTTGCCGCCGAACCACAGATTGCGTGTGATGATGCCGATGGCGTCGTCGAATCCCACGGAACCAGTGGCGTAGGCCGTACCGCTGCGCGCTCAGAAAATATTGTTGCGCACATCAAGCGCGTCACTCGAAAAACCTCAGTCGTTCATCAGCACGCCGTAGATTTCCGAGTCGAGCGTGTTGTTGTTGAGGAATGTGTTGTTGTAGACGCGGCAGCCGTGCAGCATATTGGTGTTGAAGCGCAGACCTGCGACCTGAGCTTCGGTGACGATATTGTCAAAGATCGCGATATCGTTGGTCGAGCCATCGGCGATATTGATGCCGAACTGGGTGACCTTGCGAACGAGGTTGTGGTGTATGCGCACACGACTGATCGCATCCGATCCGTTGCCGCCGTTGGCGAACAGCTGGATGCCCTTGCCGCTGTGGATGTCGTGGATGTTGTTGTAGCCGATGTCGTGGGAGCCGTCGCTATCGATGTAGATGCCGTGCGCTTCGTTCGTGCTGCCCTGGATGTCGTGGATGTGGTTGCCGAGCCAGACGCTGTTCTGACCGTTGCCGGTGATGCCGGCCATGCGCGATGGACTTGCGCCCGTGGTGACGCCGGTAAATGCGGTCAGTTCATTGTTGATGATGCGCCAGTTGTCGCCGTAGAGTTCCTGGCTGATCGGGCCGTCGTAGCCGCCACCTTCGACCTTGAGATTTGCAATCACGATCCATTTTCCGGCCATCGGATACGTCTGACCGTTCAAGCCGGACAGCGCGCCGCCCGTGTGTGTCGCCGAGTCGCCATTGGCGAAGGCGGTTTCGGTGGGATATGAGGTCAACGTGATCGGACCCGTGCCGGCAGCGCCCGTCGGTGGAGTTCCCGAGCTGCGGTCGGGCACGCCACTGACGCGAATCTCGAAGCGCAGAAAATAGTTCTCGAAGCCGACGCCGGTGTAGGTGCCGCCGCGCAGCACGAGAAAATCGCCTGCGCGCACCTTGCCCCAGGCGCCGCTAGTGCCGCGCTCGAAGCTGTCGCTGAAAATTCGATCTGTAGTAGCTAAAAAAAACGGCGCCACCAGGGCGCCGTTCCATCGTTGCCTTGTGAATCGACTACCAGATCTTCACTTGCTTGCTGTCGTCACGCAGCATCGCGTCGCCCGCCTTGCACTTGAACGTTTCGGCAAACGCCGGCATGTTCGACGGTGCGCCGATCGCGCGGAATTGCGCCGGCGAATGCGGGTCGGAATTGAGCAAAACTTCCTGGCGCTTGGGCAGCACGTTGCCGCGCCAGATGCGAGCGAAGTTCAGGAAGAAGCGCTGATCGGGCGTGTAGTCGTCGATCTTCTTCTCCATTTCGCCCGGATTCTTCGTAAGCGCCATCTGCAGCGCGTCGTAAGCGACGTTGATACCACCAAGGTCCGCAATGTTTTCGCCCAGCGTCAACTGCCCGTTGACGTGCTTGCTTGGCAGCGGCTCATAGGCGTTGAACTGCGCGACCAGCTTGGCGGTGCGTGCATCGAATTTCGCGCGGTCGTCCTTGGTCCACCAGTCGGTATTGTTGCCCTGCGCGTCGAACTGACTGCCTTCGTCATCGAAGCCGTGGGTGGCTTCATGACCGATCACGGCGCCAATGCCGCCGTAGTTGATGGCGTCATCGGCCTTGGCATCGAAGAACGGCGGCTGCAGGATCGCGGCGGGGAAATTGATCGTGTTGTCGGTCGGGTTGTAATACGCGTTGACGGTCTGCGGCGTCATGCCCCACTCGAGGCGATCGGTAGGCTTGCCGATCTTGGCGATGTCGTAGTCGTAGTCGTACTTGGTTGCAGCAACGATGTTGCCGAAATAGTCGTCGGGCTTGATCGTGACGCCGGACCAGTCGCGCCACTTGTCCGGATAGCCGATCTTGGGCAGGAAGGTCGACCACTTCTCGATCGCCTTCTGTTTGGTCGCATTGCTCATCCAGTCGAGCTTTTCGATGCGTCCCTTGAGCGCGGCGCTGACATTGTTGACCAGTTCCACCGCGCGCGCCTTGGATTCCGGCGGGAACGTCTGCGCCACGTAGAGTTCGCCGAGCGCCATGCCCATCGTGTCGTTGACCGAACTCAGGACGCGCTTCCAGCGTGGCTCCTGCTCCTTCTGACCATTCAGCGCCTTGTTGTTGAACGCGAAATGCTCGCTCGCGAACGGCTTGGACAGATACGGCGACGCGGCATCGATCGCATGGAAGCGGAAATAGGTCTGCCACTGCGCGACCGGCACTTCGACGAGCATCTTGTCGATCTCGCCGAAGAACTTCGGCTGCGACAGCGAGAAGCCGGTCTTGATGTCAGCCTTCTGTGCGGCAAAGAACTTCGTCCACGAGAAATTCGGCGACGCCTTGTCTGCATCCGCGAGCGTCACGAAGTGGTACTGGTTCTCCGGTTTGCGCTGCTCAACCGGTGGCAACGAAGCCTTGGCGAGGCGTGTTTCGAACGCTATCACCTGCGCGGCATCCTTCTTCGCGTCATCGGCCTTTGCGCCAGCGAGCTCGAGCACCTTGGTGATGTGCGTCTCGTAAGCGCTGCGCAGTTCGGCGAATTCCGCTTTGTCGTAGTACTCCGACGTCGGCAGTCCGAGGCCACCCTGGTAAGCAAACGCGATCTGCACCTTGGAGTTCTTGTAGTCGGCATTGGCTCCCATCGCGAACAGTCCGTTTTGTCCGCGGGAGAAGCTGTCGCTGATGTAGCCGACGACGTCTGCCGTGGACTTCAGCGCATCGATCTTCGCAAGTTCGGGTTTGAGCGGCGAAAGGCCGGCTTTCTCGACCGCGCCATCGGCCATGCCGGAACGGTAGAACCAGCCGATCTTCTGCTCGATCGAACCGGTCTTCGCCTTGTTCGCATCGCGCGCGGCGGCTTCGACGATGCCACGCTGCGTCTGCAGGCTGTGCTCGCGCAGCATGTCGAACGCGCCCCAGCGGGTGCGGTCCGATGGAATCGGATTGGCCGCGATCCATTTCGCGTTGACGAATCCGTTGAAGTCGCCGCAGGGATTGATCTTGGTGTCGAGTTCGCTGACATCGAACGTCGGTGCCGTCGTTGCAGCAACGGCCGTCGTCGACAACGCGACACAGATCGCGAGCGCGAGGGAGCGGGTAATCGGATTGCGCATGTGGTGACTCTCCAGTTCCTGATGGGTATGTGTGAAGAAGGGATGGCCGGCGCTGCTCACCAGATGTCGACGCGATCTGCTGCCGCGCGCGCCATCGGTTGGTCGCCGACCTTGCATGAGAAAGCGTCAACGAAGGTCGCCAGGTTGCTGACCGGTCCGTTGACACGGAATTTCGCTGGCGCATGTTCGTTCGACTGCACTTGCAGGCGCAATGTCTCGGGACGCTGCTGAGTGCGCCAGCTCTGCGCGAACGAAAGGAAGAAGCGCTGTGCAGATGCGAGTCCATCGCGCGGCGTATCCTTCTTGCCCTGCTCGGTCAGCTTGAATGCGTCCCAGGCGACTTCGATACCGCCGAAGTCGGCGATGTTCTCGCCGAGCGTCAGCTTGCCGTTGATGTGCAGGTCGTCGATCGGGACGTAGGCGTTGAACTGTTCAACCAGCTTGCTGGTTTTTGCATTGAAGCGATCGCGATCCTGCTTGGTCCACCAGTCACGCAGGTTGCCCTGCGCATCGAACTGGCTGCCCTGGTCGTCGAATCCGTGCAGCATCTCGTGCCCGATCACTGCGCCAATGCCGCCGTAGTTCACCGCATCATCCATCTTCGCGTCGAAGTAGGGCGGCAGCAGCTGCGCCGCCGGGAATACGATCTCGTTCTGGAACGGGTTGTAGTATGCGTTGACGGTTTGCGGCAGCATGCCCCACTCGTTGCGATCGACCGGCTTGTCGATCTTCGCAAGCAGGCGCTTTGCCTCAAACGCGGTGGCCGCGCGCACGTTGTCGAAATAAGCGCCGCGCTTGATCGAGAGCTTGGAGTAGTCGCGCCATTGGTCCGGATAGCCGATCTTCGGCACCAGGGTATCGAGCTTCGCGTAGGCGGCCTTCTTGGTGTCTTCGCTCATCCAGTCGAGCTTTGCCAAGCGTGCGCGCAAGGCGACTTCGAGATTGTCGACCAGCTTGCGCGCACGTTCCTTCGCTTCGGGCGGAAATACACGTGCGACGTAGACTTCTCCGACCGCAAAGCCGAGTGCGTCATTGGTCGCGTCGATTGCGCGCTTCCACCGCGGCTTCAGTTCCTGCGTGCCGCGCAGGGTGCGGCCGTGGAAATCGAAATCGGCGTCGACGAATTCCTTGGACAGTTCCGGCGCCGCGACATTGACCAAGTGCCAGCGCAGATAGGCCTGCCAATGCGAAACCGGTACAGAGGCCAATGCCTTGTCGGCCGCAACGAAGAATTTCGGTTGTGCGAGCGAGAAGCGCGCGACATCTGCGCGACCCAGTCTCTTGTAGAACGCGGTCCAGGAAAAATGCGGCGTTTGTGCTTCGGCTTCCTTGAGCGAAACCATGTGGTATGAATTGAGTGGTTCACGCAGCGCAACGCGATCGAGCGAGGCTCTTGCCAGCGTCGTTTCCAGATCAATGATCCACCCGGCGGCCTTGTCCGCATCCTTTTCGCCAACCAGGGTCAGCATGCGCGCGACATGCTTGCGGTACTTGCCGAGCAGTTCCGTCGACTTCGCGTCGCTGCGAAGGTAGTAGTCGCGATCAGGCAAGCCGAGGCCGCCTTGCGACGCGTAGCCGATCATCGTGGAAGCGTTCTTCATGTCCGATTCGGGACCGAAATCGAACAGCGCCGAAAAGCCTTCGGCCTGCCAGTCACGCACCAGCGCGACGATATCGGCCGTGGTCTTGAGGCTGTCGGCGCGTGCGAGTTCCGGCTTGATCGGTGTGTAGCCGGCAGCGTTGATCGCGGCTTCGTCGATGGCCGAGGCATAGAAATCGCCGATCTTCTGTGTTGCGCTGTCGGCAGCGCCAGGGTTCTTGGCTGCGCCTTCGAGCACTTCGCGCAGCAGGGTGAGGTTGCGCTCGCGCAGTTCGTCGTCGAGGCTCCACTGGCTATATTCAGCCGGGATCGGGTTGGATTTCAGCCAGCCGCCGTTCGCATGCTGGAAAAAATCCGTGCATGCACTCACCGAATCATCGAAATTCTGCGCATCGATGCCGACTTCGTTGGTGTGCGCGATGGCGCCGGTGGCGAAGCTGAGGGCGAGCGTTGCCGCCAGCGCGCGTATCGAGCATGCGGGCATGCGTTGCTCCAATCGGGAATAGTGCCGAAAGCCTAGGTGGGCGGCGCTCCCGGGCACAGTGTCGAAGGTCATTTTTTGGGTCCCGGAGCGCCACCGAGCCCGGACCAGCGACCTGTCCGGAAGGATGCGTGCTTGCCGCGACTTGGTGTTTGCGTGAATCCGAGCCCCTGCGCCGATGCGAAGGTCAGAGTTTCTCAAGCATTTCCGCATCCAGCCGCACAACAGGATAGGCGCCGACCCGCTGTGTGGCGTACCAGGGCGAGCGGTCGTAGAAGAAGTTCAGCCGCGCGTCGGGCGATTTTGCGAACTCCGCGTCGTCGGCGAGTTTCGCATCGAATTCGCGTTGCAGGGCAGGGTCGTTCGCGAGCATCGCCCGCGCGAGCTTTTCAGATACGCGCGCATCGGGTGATTCCTTCTGCTCGAAGATCGCATCGAAGAAACCCCAGCGCACGAGTGAATCGGATGCACGCGGTTCGAGCAGGTTGATCGCGACGTTGGCGGCGCTTTGGTCCAGGCGCACGAGGAT
>JBDSFA010000333.1:0-11037 GCA_039919785.1 Dokdonella sp.
TGCCCGCGTTCTGGGTCGGCCTGCTCTACGACCAGACGTCGCTCGATGCGGCCTGGGACCTGGTCAAGGATTTCAGCCGCGAGGAACGGCATGCCTTGCGCGACGGCGTGCCCAAGCACGCGCTGAAGCTCCCGTTTCGCGGCGGTAGCGCGCATGATCTCGCGGCCGAAGCGGTGAAGATCGCCGCGCATGGCTTGCAGCGGCGCGCACGTACCAACGCTGCCGGCGCTGACGAAAGCATCTTCATCGAGACGCTGGCGCAGATTGTCGATGCGAACCAGACGCCAGCGGAACGTAAGCTGGAACTGTTCCATGGCGAGTGGAACGGCGACATCGATCGCGTATTCCGCGAGTTTGCGTACTGAGCCGTTGCGAATCCGCGCGGCTTGAAGGCTGCGCGGATTCAATGCCGCATCGATTCAATGTGCGGAGTTGGGTGCAGTGCAAAGTTCTGGATGCGCTGCGTTCGCAATGAGGCAGCCTCTCGACTGCACGGTCTTCGATCCTACCAACGGCAAGGCCACCGCACCGAACGTCAAATGTGTGGCCGCCCCGATATGCCAGTCGATATTGACGATCGCCTGGGCCTCGGTCGGGTGCCCTTCGCGTTCGGCCGACTTGAACGTCCAGTGCGCGACGGCGTCCACGGCGGCGCGATCCAGCGACGCGGAACCGCTCGATTCGTGCACGTGCGTTTCAATCACTCTGCCATTGACGCCCACCGTGACCATCACGGCGACGCCACCCTGCTTGTCCGCGCGATAGGCGTCGGCAGGATAGGAAAGCTTGGTGCGTGCAAGCACCCGCGGTGGGTGAAAGCGGCTGCCGGTTCCGGCCCTGCTTCCCTGCGCAGCCGCGATACCGCTCCCGTTGCCCTCGACGCTGGCCGACGGCAGCGCGGTGTCTTGCAGGCTCACGCCCGCTGCGGTCGCGTTGGCGGCGGTGTTTCCCTCGGCGACGACGATCTGTTCGTGCGGATGCGGTGAACCTGCAGCCGGCGCCAGCGCCGCCTTGCGTACGCGGCTGGGTGCCGCTTTCGTCGTCAGGGCCTTGTCGATGACGGGGGCAGGCGGATCATCAGCGGCGCCGCCGGTCCATAACTCGACCATCACCAGCGGCGCGAGGGTGGCTCGAATCGGCTCACTCAAGGGTGAGCGCAGCAGCCATGACAAAAACAGCACGTGGACCAGCACGACAGCGAGACTGGCGCGCCAGTCCATCCCCGGCCTGTCGCGATCAACGGCAAACGAATGGCCCGTCACCATGGCGCCTCTCCCAGCGACATTGATCTCGATGGTGCCTCTCGCACCGTCCTGGCCGGCGCGTGCTCCGCCGGCTTCTATTGAGGACGATCTAGACCGCGCTAACGTCGCGCAGTGTCCAGTGTTTGCCAATCAGCAGGGTCATGCGGTGCTTGATGATCGCGTGCGGCAGCGAACTCTTGATCTCGACGCTGACATGCACGTCGGACTGGTGCGCTTCGACGGTCGCAGTCGGATCATTCTGCCCAAGTGATGGATCGACCGCGTCCGGATCGGGCTGCATCGAACGCCAGCGCTGCCACAGCACCGGCTCACGCAGTGCCGTCTGCAGCAAGGCAGCGAAACTCTCGGCCGAGCCACCCTGGAACGAAAGCTCATGCGACTCGCCGCGCGCCTTGGGCAGATCGTCGATTGAAAACATGTAGCGCTGCGTCGTGCTCATTGCGTTCCTTGATTGAATGGTTCTGGATGAAGTCTAGCAGCGCCCAACCGAACGTGGCGCGAACGCCGCGCAGGCGAACGCAAGCAGGCTGGCGATGCAGGGCCAGGCGAGATAGCGCAACTCGGCAGACGGCGCGATCGCGGTCAAGGGCAGCGCGTACAGCCATGCACTGAGCAGGGCGATCGCGGTGAATCGAGCGGCCATGTCGCCGCGACGGCGCCAAGCGAGTGCAGCACCGATGAGTCCGAGCGTGAGATACGGCCACGCCGCCAGTGCGGATGTGGCAGCGAGATTTGCCGCTGCGCGCATGAGTGGCGTGTGCAACGCATTCGTCGCGCGCGCAACGGGCGGATTGTCGCGATAGCCGACTTCGTCGTCGACATAAATCAGTTCACGCGGCCATTCGGCGGCGTGCGTGCCGAACAGTGCACAACTCAGGCGCATTCGATGCGCGAGCCATGCGCGCGGCTCTTCCGCGATCGCATCGAGCCAGGCGGCGCGCAGGGTCGCCAGTTCCGCTGCCGAATACTCCGAGAACGGTTCGCGGATGCCGTGCCGTGTGCCGACCAGCATCGGCACATTGCTCCACGGGCGAAACGCCTGTGCCAGTTCGGCGACGTCCAGGCCGGGACCGATCATGAAATCGGGTAGATACATGTGACCCGTTTCGATCGACACGGCCGCGAGATCAAATTGTGCGAGTGATGGCCAGACCGGCACCGAGCGGTCAACGCGCGTGTCCAACCAGCGGGTCGTGCCGGCGAGCGCGAGCAGCACGGCCAGCGTCGCGAGTGTGACTCGCCCGCGGCTCGCGGCAGCGAAGCTGCGCAACAGCAACCACATGAACCACGCCACGAACGGCACCATCGCGGGCAACGCGTTGTGCCTAAGCGCAGCGGCGTAGAAGAGGGCCAGCGCGATCGGCAACAGCAGCCAGCGCCGCCGCGCATCAACCTCGACGCAGGCGAGCGCACCGGTCGCAAAAGTCAACGCGGCAAACAAGCCGACATCAGTCCAGACCTGGCCGCGCAACACGAGCGAAACCGGGGCGAGTGCGACCAGCAGCATCGTTGCCGTCGCCGCGACAGGAGAGCAGCGCAATGCACGCGCCAGCAACGCAAGGCCGCACCAGAACAGGACGAGATGCAGCGCAAACAGCGCGCCTGGGCCGTCGACAATCCAGTCGCAGACGCGCCAGACCCATACGAACACCGGTGGCACGATGTTGGTGCTCGCTCCGCCGCGCGCCTGCCACCACGCATACGCTGAGTCGAACGACATCTGGCCTGGCCAGAAAGCGGTGAGATCGAACCCGAAACCCGCGACTGCAACGAGCCACGGCAGGTAGCGTTGCAGAGTGGTAGACGCGTTGTCCGCCATCGGCATCGTCTCAGAGCGCCAGCACGTCGAGCGCGTCCGCGAACTGCGCCGGCAGAGCATCTGGAGCATGACCGAGTACGCCGAGCAACGGTGCGATGATACGTGCGCAAAGCGCATCGATATTCGCAGATGCGAATGCCATGTCGGGGTCGATGCGGTTCGCAATCCAGCCGGCGAGTCTGCATCCGTCCGCTTCAATCGCACGCGTGCTGAGCAGCGCATGATTGAGACAGCCCAAGCGCACACCGATCACGAGGACCACCGGCAGATCCAGCGCGCGCACGAGATCTGCTTGCATCAGGGTGTCCGACAATGGTACCGCCCAGCCGCCGACGCCTTCGACGACGATGCGATCGGCACCTGCGGCGAGTTGTGCGTACGCCGTCTGGATCGGTTCGAGTGTGATTTCACTGGTGTCCATCGCTGCGGCGAGGTGCGGCGCAATCGGTGCGGCGAACGCAAACGGATTGCAGTCGGCGTAGGCAGGCGCAGTCGTGCTCGCGGCGATCAGGGCTTCGGCATCCTCGTTGCGCAAACCCATCGTGGTCACGCGGCAACCGCTCGCGATCGGCTTCATGCCGACTGCACGCAAGCCACGTGCGCGCAAAGCAGCGAGCAACACGCAGCTCGACCAGGTCTTGCCGATGCCGGTATCGGTGCCGGCGACGAACACGCCGCTCATGCGCGGCGCGCAGGAGGGATCGCGGCAAGTGCCGCTTTCTCGCGTCGCGCAATCAGCAGGGTGGCTGGATAGATCAGCGAGTAGACCATGCCCGGCGACCAGTAGATCAACATCGATGCGTGCCCCGGGGGAAGCAGCAACGCAAGGGCCAGCGACAGCAGCGCGATACCGGCGAGGGCAAAATAGCGCTCGGCCATGCTGCGCGTGCGCACACGTTCGCTGGCCGTCAGCTGCAGCGTATCCGCACACGCCAGGGCGTGCCGATAGAGCAAAGTGAAGATGATCACCACGGCGCCGTAGCCGGTTGCGAAAGCCACGTACAGCGAACGCAGGTCGGCGAGTGTCTGTATTTCGATCGACTGTTCGGCCAGCGCACCACCGCTCAACATGGCCAGCGTCATGTTGGCAACCATGCGCAGCGGGTAAACATAGATCAGCACCACGAAGACCAGCGCAAGACTCAAGCGCACACTGGGGCCGTCCTCGAGGCCGTAACAGCGCGACCAATGGCGATGCGTCAGCCAGAAGCGCGCGAGCAGCAGGAAGCTGGCTGAAAACGCCGGAACACCGCGCATTGCCTGGATCAGGTCGGGCACCGTGGAAGGCACGTGGCCCACGGAGACGATCAACAGGGTCACGGCAAATGCGAACGCCGCGTCGACGAACGCATCGATGCGTGTCTGCTGCGCGCCGCGCAAGCGAAAACCGTGTTCTTGCGATAGATCCGCTTCGTTCATTGCTACTCCGGGGCTGGCGCAGTATGCCAGCGGCGCTGGCGGGCGGGCACGCGCTACAATCGCGATCCGATCCCAGCAGGACATGCCATCCATGTTTGTCGCTGCACCCATTGATGCCACCAGCAAGCCGGCGCTCTACGCCGAGCTCGCCGAACAGGCGCGCGGTCTGCTGCACGGCGAGCGCGACCGCATCGCCAATTCAGCAAACTTCGCGGCGTTGGTCTGGCATGCGGTGCCGGACATCAACTGGTGCGGTTTCTACTTCTTCGACGGCACCGAACTGGTGGTCGGGCCCTTCCAGGGCCGGCCCGCCTGCGTACGCATCGCGCTGGGCAAGGGTGTTTGCGGAACCGCGGCGACGACGCGGCAGACTCAGCTGGTGCGCGACGTCAACGAATTCGCCGGGCATATTGCCTGCGACAGCGCGTCGCAATCGGAGATCGTGGTGCCGCTCGTCGAGAGCGGACGCCTCCTCGGCGTGTGGGACGTCGATAGTCCTCACATCGCGCGCTTCGACGACGAAGACCGCGCTGGCATGGAGCGCCTGTGCACGATCTTCCTCGAATCGCTGCGATGATCGCGCGTATCAATGACATGACAGCAGGAATGGAACCCGCATGAGTGCGCGCGACGTGAAGATCCGCAATGTTGGACCGAAGTCGGCGGCGTGGCTGCGCCAGATCGGTGTGCGCACGACGGAAGATCTTGCGCGCGTCGGCCCGGTCGAAGCGTTCCTGAAGGTCAAGCGCGCCGGATTTCGGCCCAGCTTGAACCTGCTCTATTCAATGGCCGGTGCACTCGCCGATTGCCACTGGGCGGACTTGCCCGACGATCAGAAGCAGGAATTGCTGGCAGCGCTCGAATCGGCGGAATCGGCAAACCCGATCAAGACGCGCTGGGAAAAACAAAAGGCCGCGAGCGAGCGCGGCGCTCCAGCCACGAAAGATGCCGAGCCAGCCGACGATGCGGGCGGCAATGGATTGTTCGACGATCCCGACAGCGATTCCGGTTCAACGCAGGGCGATTCCGATCGCGAACTCAGCCGCTTCGACTAGTTTCTTTTTTTGTGGGAGCGGATTCATCGGCGATGCTTTTCGATCAAGATCATCGCGGCTGAAGCCGCTCCCACAGGATCAGGCGGCCTCCGCGACATTTCTGCACACGGCGGCATTTTAATCCGATGCCCCGTCTTCGCACAGAGAAAGTCCGATCGCAAGCGGGGCGCCATCTTTTGTCGGAGCAACTGTCTGTGGGAGCGGATTCAGCCGCGATGCTCTCCTCACAAAAAGCATCGCGGATGAATCCGCTCCCGCAGGATCAGGCAGTCACAGCTGCATATCCGCGCGCATTCGCGGCCCAGTCCGGCGTCGCGCGAATCGTCGGCAATACCTGATCGACACGTTCGACGCGCGTCCACAATGCGCGATGCTGCGGATTCATGAAACGCTTCTCGATCGTCTGTTCGAGGAAGCGCTCGAGCGGCGCGTAGAAGCCGTTGGTATCCAGCAGGACGATCGGTTTCAGGTAAAGCGCGAGACGCTTCAGCGTCATCGCCTCGAACAATTCTTCCAGCGTGGCGCAGCCAACGGGCAACGCAACCACGGCATCCGAACCCGTCATCAACCGATGCTTGCGTTCGCGCATGTCTTCGACGACTTCGAGATTGGCGATGCCCGGGTGCTGCCACTCCACCTCAGTCATGAAGCGCGGGATGACGCCCACGACGTTGCCGCCAGCCGCCAGCACGCCGTTCGCGAGTGAACCCATCAGCCCGACCGCACCACCACCGTGCACCAGGGTACAGCCGGCTTCTGCGATCGCGCGGCCGAGTGCGCTGGCCGCATCGTGATAGCTGCGATCGACGTGTTCGCTGGACGCGCAGTAGAGCAGATGCGCATGGCAGGATCCTTCGAAGGGAAGCGGCGCAGTGTAGCGACTGCGCCGCGCGGGGCATGACTACGGATCGAAGCCGTCGGCAAAGATCACGTCGCCGGGTAGAGCGCCCGCCGCATTGAACAGCGTCAGCCGCGTGAGTGCGGTAGGCGGGTCGCCTGCCCTTGCGACGAGCTGGGCTGTGCAATACCAATGCAGCGTTTCTGTCTGCTGCGCCCAGATCTCGACGTGACCTTGGTGCAGAGTCTGCATGCTGCCGCCACAGACGGCGACATTCGCCATCGACGCAATCGCGCCTGCGGATAGCGTCCGAGTTTCGCCGCGATTCACCGCGCCGGCAAAGGTCGAGCAAACGAAGCTGCCGTCGAATTCGTATAGCGAAATGCCGATCGTGCCGGCGACGTTGCCAACGTTGGTACAGCTGACCATGGTCGTAAGACCACCACCGCTGCGCGCGCCGCTGGCGTAGTAGATCGTCTGAACGCCCACGCCGTGCGGCCGCAGCGATGCCGGCACACCGAACGCATGGGCCGGAATCAAGATAGCCAACGCGCAAGTGCACAGGCGTCGTTTCGAGCGCGCGGCCATCTCAATTGGCCGGCCAGATGTCGAGCGCACCCAGTGTAGTAGGCGGGTCGTCGGCGATCGAGACGATTTCGGCGGAGCAGATGAATTTTGCGCCAACCGTGCCGACCGAAATGTGCGCACTACCCTGGCCGATGCTTGGGGCAACCGTGCAGGTGTAGTCCTCGGCGAAAGCGTTTGAGCCTGCAGTCGCGAGCGTGCGCGTTCCGCCCGGGGCAATGGTGGAAAACGTGGTGCACACATGACTGCCGTCGAATTGGTAGAAATCGGCGTAGAGGTCGAGGGGTGCCGCTTCCAGATTCGTGCAATGAATTTCTGTCGCCAGTGTCGAGGACGCGCGCACGCCCGTGACGCGATAGCGCGGCGCCAGCTCGCCATGCGGCGCATGGACGTTGGCAGATTGCGACTCCGCCGGCTTCTCGCTGGCGTGGGCGGCGCTCGGGATCGTCAGACAAAAAGCAATGGAGAGCCAAAACATGGGGCGCGGGTTCATCTCAGACTCCTGGTCAGGGATTGCGCGCGCAACGCCTCGGCCGAAGACCAGGGCGATCGGATACGTCGCCTCGGCACGCGCTCCCGAAGCGACGCTGGAGAGTCCATCAGTCCAGGGCTCTGGCGAACAGGCGCCGTGACACGACCGACACAACTTCCAGGAATGATTCTGCGCTTATAGAACGACGCTGCCGATCTCTCCTATTCGACCGTCACCGACTTCGCCAGATTGCGCGGCTGGTCCACGTCAGTGCCGCGCAACACGGCCACGTGATATGCGAGCATCTGCAAGGGCACGGTGAACACCGCGGGTGCGATCAGGTTCCCGCCGGAAGCCACCTTGATCACGGCGCCGCGGTCGCCGCTCTGCGTGACCGGCGCATCGGTGTCGGCAAACACGAACAATTCACCACCGCGCGCGCGGACCTCTTCGAGATTTGACTTCAGTTTTTCCAGCAACTGGTTGTTCGGTGCGACCGCGATCACCGGCATGTCTTCATCGACAAGGGCGAGCGGGCCGTGCTTGAGTTCGCCAGCCGGATATGCCTCAGCATGGATATACGAAATTTCCTTGAGCTTGAGCGCACCTTCGAGCGCGACCGGATAATGCACGCCGCGACCGAGGAATAGCGCGTGGTTTTTGGGCACGAAACGCTCGGCGAGCTTGGCGATTTCTGGTTCGAGCTTGAGCACTTCGCCAATCACGCGCGGAAGTGTTGCCAGTTCGTTGACCAGCTTCGAATACTTGTCCGCGGCCATGCCGTTGAGGCGGCCCAGTTCGAGCACCAGCAAGGAAAGCGCGGCGAGCTGCGTGGTGAAGGCCTTGGTCGAGGCGACGCCGATCTCGGGGCCGGCGCGCGTCATCAGGACCAGATCCGATTCGCGCACGAGGCTTGATTCGGGCACGTTGCAGATCGCGAGCGAGCCGAGATAGCCGCGCTGCTTGCCATCGCGCAGCGCGGCCAGCGTGTCGGCGGTCTCGCCTGATTGGGATACAGCGAGGAACAAGGTGCCCGGCTGCACGACCGCGCGCCGGTAACGGTACTCGCTTGCGACTTCGACGCTGCACGGAATGCCGGTCAGGCCTTCGAGCCAGTAGCGCGCCACGAGGCCGGCGTGGAAGCTGGTGCCGCAGGCGACGATCTGCACGTGCTTGACCTTGGCGAGCAACTGGTCCGCATCGACGCCAAAGATGTTCGGCAGGATGTGCCCTTCGCTGATGCGCCCTTCGAGCGTGTCGGCGATCGCGCGCGGCTGTTCGAAGATTTCCTTCAGCATGTAGTGGCGGTATTCCCCGCGTTCCACTGAATCGGCGGAGAAATCGCTGCGCCGCGTCGGCCGTTGCACCGGCTCGCCGTCGGCGTTGAAGATGGCGCAGCCCTCGCGCGTGATCTCGGCGACGTCGCCTTCTTCGAGATAGATGAACTGGTTGGTCTGGCGAATCAGCGCCTGCACGTCCGACCCGAGAAAATTCTCGCCCTCGCCGATGCCGGCAACCAGCGGACTGCCGCGACGCGCACCGACGACATTTCCGGGCTGGTCGCGGCTCATCACGGCGATCGCATAGGCGCCATGCAGACGCTTCGTCGCTGCGATCACGGCATGGCGCAGATCCGCGCCGCCCGCAAGGGCTTGTTCGACCAGGTGCGCGATGACTTCGGTATCGGTGTCCGATTCGAAGCGGTAGCCGTGCGCCTTGAGTTCCTCGCGCAGTTCCGCATGGTTCTCGATGATGCCGTTGTGGACCACCGCGACCCGCTCGCTGGAAACATGTGGATGCGCATTGACGGTATTGGGCACTCCGTGCGTCGCCCAGCGCGTGTGCGCGATGCCGGTGAGGCCCGCCACCGGCGCCGAGTCGTACAAAGCTTCCAGTTCGCGCACCTTCCCCTTCGCGCGCACGCGTGCAAGGCGGCCGTTTTCCAGCACCGAAATGCCAGCCGAGTCGTAGCCGCGGTATTCCAGTGCCTTCAACCCGGATATGAGGACAGAAACGACGTCACGATTGGCGGTGGCGGCAACGATTCCACACATGGGGCGTTCCTGCGGAGAGGGGCAAACAAGGGATGCCGACTTGCGATAGTCATCGGCGATTGCGAGGATGATAGACGTTCAGCACGAAATACGGCAGATGCATGCCGGGATCGTGTTCGCGATATGGCCCTGGAATTGCATTCAATGGCTATTGGCAGGCGCACGAACGCCGCTGGACTGAAACCTGCCCGTCCAGCCCTGCAATGCGTTTGACTGCCGCGCCGCCCGGATTCCGGTTACTTGTGGATCCGGTCATTGGCATGCGTGCTGTATCGAAGAAACAACGGAGTGACGTGAATGCTGCATATCCTGCGTAAACAAACGATGCGCTGGCTGCTCCTGCTCGCACTATGGGAAGTGGTCGGGCTTGCGCTGTCGCTGGTGTTCGCCACGCATTTGCGCTACTGGCACAAGCCCGACCATATGGCTATGCATGCGCCGTACTTGTTCCTGCGCGCGCTTGTGTTTGGCGTGACGGTGGTTGGCGCGCTGGCGGCGCTCGGTTTGTATCAGCCACGCATACGCGAGCGCTGGCGCGGGCTGCTGGTGCGGCAGACGATTGGCTTCGCGCTCGGCTGGATTGGTGCCGCGTTGCTCTACTACATCTTGCCCGAACTCGATGTCGGTCGTGCGACGCTCGGCTTCGCGTTGTTGATCGCGTTTCCCCTCGTCGCTGCGTTCCGCGTGATCTTTCTGCGGCTGATCGACGTCGACGCGCTCAGGCGCCGCGTACTGGTGCTTGGCAGCGGCCGCCGAGCCGCGACCATCGTGCATAAAATGCGACGTCGCGTGGACCGGCGTGGATTCACCATCGTCGGATTCGTATCGATGGATGGTGAGAAGTCGGAAGTCCCGGAAGACCTGCTGGTGACGGCGGAGGACGGCGTGCGCGCCTGCGCGGAGCGGTTGCAGATCAACGAAATCGTGGTCGGACCGGACGATCGGCGCGGCGTACTGCCGATGGATGAATTGCTCGATTGCCGCCAGATCGGCATTGGAATCACCACGCTGGCGGGCTTTTTCGAGCGCGAAGCCGGTCGCGTGCAGTTGTCCCTGACCGATCCGTCGTGGCTGCTGTTTTCGGGAGGCTTCGATGCCACCCCGTTGCGCCGAATCACCAAGCGCGTCTTCGACGTAGTCTCGGCCGTGGTGGTGCTGCTGCTCACCTGGCCGCTGATGCTGCTGACCGCGGCGGCGATCATGATCGAATCGGGCCATGCAGCGCCGGTGCTGTACCGGCAAGAGCGCGTCGGCGAGCAGGAAAAACTGTTCCGCCTGACCAAGTTCCGCAGCATGCGCACCGATGCTGAAAAGGACGGCGTCGCACGCTGGGCGACCAAGGACGACGATCGCGTCACCCGAGTCGGCCGGTTCATCCGCAAGACACGCCTGGACGAGCTGCCGCAGTTGTGGAATGTGCTGCACGGGGACATGAGTTTCATCGGGCCGCGCCCGGAGCGTCCGTCCTTCGTTGCGGACCTGAGCAAGAAGATCCGTTTCTACCGCATCCGCCACAGCGTGAAGCCCGGG
>JBDSFA010000123.1:0-6377 GCA_039919785.1 Dokdonella sp.
TCAAGGTCGACGACTGGTGCAGCGATGACGACTGGCAAGCGCGTTGCACGCCGCGCGGCGAACGCTGGCGCTCGACCAACCATCTGGTCGGCCCCGGCTACTGGGTCTGGCTGATTCCTCTGGCCTCTGGCGCGCATTCAATCGGCATCGTCGCCGACGCCACAGTGCATCCGCTCGAATCAATGAACAGCTTCGACAAGGCACTGACCTGGCTCGCAGTCCACCAGCCAGCCATCGCGCGCGAATGCATGACGCACCGCGACGCGCTTCTCGACTTCCAGTTCCTGCGCAACTACTCGCATGGCTGCAAGCAGATGTTTTCCGGTGACCGCTGGGCGCTGACCGGCGACGCCGGCGTGTTCCTCGACCCATTCTATTCACCAGGCGGCGACTTCATCGCAATCGCGAACACCTACATCTGCGAACTCATAGCGCGCGACCGCGCCGGTCAAGCGGTAGGACCGTATGCACGCATCTACAACGATCTCTACCTGTCGTTCTGCTCAAGCACGCTGACCTTGTACAAGGACCAATACCCGGTGTTCGCCAGCGCCACGGTGCTGCCGCTCAAGGTGCTCTGGGACTACACCTACTACTGGGGCGTGCTGTGCCAGATCGTGTTCCAGGAGCGCCTCGCCGACATTGCGCTGCTCGGCGAACTGCGTCCCGAGTTTGAGCGAGCTCAAGCGATCAACCTGCGCATGCAGGCACTGTTCCGCGCCTGGACTGACCTAGAATCCGGCCGCAACGAACGCACGCTACTCGATCAATCCCTGCTGCCGTGGTTCACCGAACTCAACCGCGGACTGCACGACACGCTCGACGACACGCAGCTGCGTGCGCGACTACGCGACAACGTGGCGCTGCTGGAACGCCTGGGTGCGACGATTGCAGAACGCGCCGTTGAAGACGCGGATGGTGCGCTGACGGACGCATTTGGCGATCTCGTCGTGGCCGGGCCACGTTTGAAACTCTTCACCACCCTGATGGAAGCAGAAGCTGTCTAGGGACAAATCGGTAAAGAAACGGTTTCAGATTTCCATGCGATTGGACAGGCGCACGCCTGAATCCGTCCTTCGTGATTTGGCATTGGCGGCGCCAACAAAAAAGGCGCCGGCGGAATAGCCGGCGCCGTCTTGTGGCGTGACTTGCCCTAGACCATTTCGTTACGCCGCGTTCGCGCTCCCTTCGGAACCGGTCGAGATGTCGTCGGCGTCGAACTGCTTGAAGACTTCCTTTGCCGTGTCACGTTGTTTGGAGTCATCGGTGTGGACGGAAATGAGGATATTCCCTTCGCGGATCTTCGCGTCGTAACGCTTGGCCTCGAATTCGGGAATTCCCATACCCACCAGCGCTCCAATCACGCCACCGGCAGCCGTGCCGACGGCGGCTCCGCCAAGCGCAGCCATGATGGGACCCGCAGCGATGAACGGACCTACACCCGGAATCGCGAGCGCACCAATGCCTGCCAGCCAGCCGACGGCCGCACCGACGCCCAACCCTGCTACGCCACCGGCCGTGGCGCCTTCGGGCGCCTTGGTGTTGTGTTCGTGGGCGAAGTCCTTGGTCGTCCTCTTGTCGGGCATGAGGGCGGAGATTGCGTCGCTGGAAAACCCAGCAGCCTTCAACCCACTGACGATATTTTCGGCTTGGGCGATGGTCTTGGTGGTGCAATAGACGGAAGCTTTCATGCGAGTCTCCTGAAATTTAGAAACGCTGGTTCAATGGAACCATGGGTCAGTTGGTCAATGGGCCACATCGAGTTGGTTGTCCACGCGTGTGACGCCTGCGATGGAACTGACGATCTGCTCGACTTTTGCCTTTTCATCGGCACTCGCGACCGGCCCGCGCAGCGTGACGACACCGCTAGCGGCGACCAACTTCACGTTGTGCGCCTTCATCGACAATGTCTTGTCCTTGTAGATCGCGCTGCGAACGTCGGCGGCAAACTTCACATCCGCCGAGTTGTTGGGCTGATCGGTCGGCGTCGTCGTCTTGTGATC
This sequence comes from Dokdonella sp., assembly GCA_039919785.1. GTDB lineage: Bacteria > Pseudomonadota > Gammaproteobacteria > Xanthomonadales > Rhodanobacteraceae > Dokdonella_A. The sequence continues at coordinate 2,004 of JBDSFA010000123.1, forward strand.
CATGTCGCGCTTGTTGACGCGCGTGTTGTCCATCGCCGAAGTCGGCGGGTCAGCCGCGTGCGCACCGACTGCGAACGCCATCAGCACGGCGATGCCAAACATTTTCTGTTGCGGACGTTTCATAGGTCTTCCTCGTTGCACGGTCACTCCGTGCCGGAGACGCATACTCGCGATCGCGCCGTGTACGATTTATGAACTCGATTTGCGGAACACAGATTCCGTTCATGTCGGCTGCATCGTGCAAATTCAGCGTGCTGCCGCGTGCGCACTCGACCGGCTTCCGGCCAGAGCATCAATGTGCGGATAGAGTCGTTACAAACGAAATTGCAGCCGCGCGGATGATCCGCCTGCGGTGCCACATGCCGCCTCCGCGCCGCCGAAGCGCATGCGCGCGGATGCGGGACCACGCGAGCAATGAGGTAAAACCTGCGCGTCGACTATTTCGCCACTTTCGGCGCGGTGAGGCCTTTGCTGTAGATGCCCGAGCGATCAAAGCAGCAGATGCGGCGCTTGCCGGCGGCAAGCATGGAGCAGGCGGTTGCGATGCGATTGCCGCGCGTCTGCGCCTTCTTGCCGGACGTGATCCACTGAATGCAGTCGCGGCGCGCGACGGCGGTGATAGTCAACCACTGAGCCTTCGCGTTCGCATGGGCATCGAGCGCCTCGCGTAGATCAGCTGGCAAGCGCGGTTCCGGCTCTTCCGCCACCGGCGTCAACGCAATCTCCGCACTATCGCCCTCGGAAATGCCCGCTGCATCTCGCAGGGCCTTGGACACCTTGAGCCAGTGGCTACCTTCGCCATCGGGTTGGAGGCTGGCCTGGAACGGATGACCCGCCAACATGCCGTCCACGGTTACCATGCTGCGCGTAGGCAATGTCGCGCTTGAAGCCTTCGGCACAAGCAGGAACGACCACAACGCACGTCGGGGCGTGGCCGGTCGCAGCAGCTTGGCCTTGAAGCGAATCGTTACGGGGGAAACGGCCATGGTGAGACGTTAGCACGCACCCGCTTGCGTGCTCCAGGCGCCGCAACTTCACGCCGCGCAGTCTGCTTCCACCGTTGTCGGCGATGCGCTGGCGGCCCATCAGCGGCAAGAAGCATTTCATGCGCGCGCACTCACCGCGCATTCTGTCGTGCAGCTCCAGCGTATATCGATGTTAGCTCGGACAAGCGAAAAGCGCCGGCTACGCAAAACGCTTGCAGCCTAAAGGTGCGTTGCCAACTCGATCAAGCGAGGGTCGAACGGAGCGACGCGCTCAAGAATTTTCCTGCTGTTCTGCGCACGGCTCGACGCGTGCTCTCGCGCTTCCGAGTCGGCGTCGGCGAGACGGCCATCCTCGGACAGCTCAGCATCGACCCAGGCTTCTCCAACTTCGCCAAGCCAGCCGATGCGCTTCTGCAAGTCGGCCGCACCACGATGAAGAGCCAGCGCGACGGTCACTTCGCCGCGTCTGCGCGCTGCCGCGCCGGCATACAGCGCGAGATCGGTTTGCTCGAACCCGGCATGCATTCCTTCGCCACCCAGTTTGGCGAACGCGCTGGCGAGCGCCGCATCGCCCGCCGCCACGTCGCCCAGTTGGGCACGCGCGACGCCGGCGAGTCCGGCGGCATACCATCGCTGCTCGTGCAAGTCGCGGCCATTCTCAACGTACAGACGTTCAGATTCTGCGAACGTCCCCGCTGCGCGTTGTGCGTTTCCCTGCGCGAGCTCGATTCGTCCGCGCAACACCAGAGTACCGGCGATGCTCACCGGGCTCGCACTGCGGGTCTGGCCGATCGCGGCATCAACGTGGCGCAACGCATTCGCGTAGTCGCTGGTGACGTACTCGAGCAGCGCGAGCGCGCGATCGAAGTTGACTGAACCCGGGTTGAGGGTGCCCGGCGTCGCGCCCTTCGCGAGTGAGGCCTGGGCCTCGCCGATCGCCGTGCGCGCTTCATCGAAGCGCCCGAGCTGGATCAGTGCGAGGACCTGCGCATAACGGATGAAGCCGATGCGCGGATGGTCGGCACCGAACGTCCTTTGCAGGAGCTCAATGCCACGGCGAAATGCATCGTGCGATTCACCGAAGCGACTGAGGTTGTAGAAGCCAGTGCCGAGATTGTTGTAGTCCATCGCGAGGTCGGCGGCGTGATCGCCGGGCAGTCCCTCCCGAAACACCACCACTTTCCGGTACCAGAGCAACGATCCCTGCGCATCACCGCGCATGCTTGAAAGCTTGCCAAGGCTGGTGTAGGCGCGGATCAGCGCCTCGTCCTGGTGCCCAGCGCTTGCCAAATCGCTCAAGGCTGATTGCAGATGCGCCGCTGCCTCGTCGAGGTTGCCGTTCTCGATTTCAACGCTGGCCAGTTGCTGCGACGACGCGGCGCGCCCCACGGCCGTGGCCGCGCCCGCCATCGCCAAGCGAATGTCGAGTGCTTCGCGCGCAGCGGCCAGCGCAGCCGAGAGCTTGCCGCGATTCTGCAGGCCGCGACTGAGCTGCGTGAGAACGTCCGCGCGCAGGTCCGGCTCGTTCTTCAGTTCCGTGCCGGCCTGCACGACGGCGCGTTCGAGCACGTCGGCCAAGGTCGAGTCGCCGCGGTTGTTGCTGCTGAAGCGGTCGGTGAGATCGAGCGCAGAGATCAGGAACCGGTTGGTGACTTCGGCACGATGCGCCTCCTGCTCGGCGCGCCGTGCAGCAACGACGCTGACCGTGGTTGCGGCAATGAGGGCCAGCGCAGTGAGGCATGCGGCGCCGACGGCAAGCGGACGGCGCGCGATGAAGCGGCGCGCGAAATACAACGCGCCGGCACGCTGTGCCGACACCGGCCGGCCCGACAGGACCGAGCGCAGATCCGCAATCAGGGCGTCCATCGAGTGGTAGCGATGCTGCGGCTCTTTCGCGAGCATCTTGCGAACAACCGCGTCGAGATCGCCGCCGAGCTTCCGTTTCACGCGAGAGACGTTCGTCGGTTGCTTCCATGCACGGCTTGCGTCCGATGCATCGAGCGCACGTGGCAGCAAGGTCGGATCGGCGGTCGTAACCGCGCGGGCCCACGCGGCTCCGTCGCTCGCATCGGCGCGATACGGACGGCTGCCGGTCAAAACGCGGAAGCAGAGCACGCCGAACTGATAGACGTCGGTCGCCACCGTGATCGGCGCGTTGCGGAACTGCTCTGGCGCGGCGTACTCGGGCGTCATCGGCCCGAACGCGCCGTGGGTCGCGGTCACGTCGCTGCCGCCGAGGCGCTTGGCAATGCCGAAGTCAAGCAGCTTTGCCCGCCCATCCGGCGTCACAAGGATGTTGGATGGCTTGATGTCGCGGTGCACGATCAGGCTCTGGTGCGCGTGCGACAACGCGCTGGCGACGTCGATCAGCAACCGCACGCGCTGGTCGACGTCGAATCCGTGGTCGCGGCAATAGTCGGTGATCGCCACGCCGTCTACGTATTCCATCGTGTAGTACGGCTGACCGTCGTCGGTCTGGCCACCTTCGAACAGGATGCCGATGTTCGGATGGACGAGGTTCGCGAGAATCTGGCGCTCGCGTTCGAAGCGTTCGCGCGCCGCAGTGGACACTCCTTCGCCGCGCACGACTTTCAGCGCAACACGGTGCACGAAGTTGTCGACCTTGCGTTCGGCAAGGTAAACCGCGCCCATGCCACCAGTCCCGATAAGGCGCAGCAGGCGAAATGCGCCGATGAATTCGCCGACTCGGGCCTGATCCTCGGCGTCGATTGGCTCGTGCGGATTGACCAGCAGTGCCGCAGCGAGCTCGACCGGATCGAACGACCTTTCATTCTGGTTGCGCGCGTGCTCGGCGAGCAGCCGGGCAAGGTCCACACGCAAATCGTCTTCGCCAGAACCCAGCGATGCGACGAATGCCGCCCGCTCTTCGGATCGCAGATCGAGCGCGCGATCGAGCAGGTCACGAAGACGTTTCCAGCGCACCGGATCAATGGGTGTCGGGAGCGTCATCGTGACAGGTCGCCGGCGTCGCACGCGCCCGATCGAGACCCACCGATCGAATGGCAATCATTGTTGTCCATGTCCCGTCCTCCCCTGCGACCCGGGAAGTGTACGCGACGCCCCCGTCCGGGCTATCGGTGTCCCCTTTCGAAACAAATCCCGTATTGATGGGAACAGGCCACATCGCCGAACTAGCCGAGGAACGTCATGAACCGCTTCATGCCAACACGAACTGCATTCGACATCTACCGCAATCAGAACAAGCCGGAACGTTCGCTGCATTCGTTCTTGCGACCTTTGAGTGCCATCGCCCGCAGCGTGGCGATGCTGATCATCGGCGTCTGCGCGATGGCCACGTCGTGGGCGCACGCGCTGACCCTGTGCGCCAATTCGGTGTCGTCACTTCAAACGGCATTCTCTCTTGCAC
>JBDSFA010000364.1:0-9257 GCA_039919785.1 Dokdonella sp.
ACACCTTCCATCTGACAGATCCTGCGCCACGGCGCATCGGCGAAGTGCTGAATTTGTTCGCACGCGCCGGCCATGCGCCGCAGATGACCATGCGCATCGATGCGCGCATGTTCGGCTTCATCCCCGGTAGCATGCGTTCGGCACTCGGCAACCTGCCGCCGGTGAAGCGCATCGTCCACGTGCTGTTGCGTGACCTGGGCATACCCGCATCGGTGATGCAGTTCATCAATTATCCGACGCGCTTCGACTGCCGCGAGACCGAGCGCGCGCTGAAAGGCTCGAAGATCAAGCTGCCCAAACTTGATGACTACGCCTGGCGTCTATGGGATTACTGGGAGCGCCATCTCGATCCCGACCTGTTTGTCGACCATTCGCTGAGCGGCAAGGTCAAGAACAAGGTTGTGGTGATCACGGGTGGCTCGTCGGGCATCGGCAAGGCTGCAGCGATGAAGATCGCCGCGGCGGGTGCCAAGCTCGTGATCTGTGCGCGTGGAGCCCAAGAGCTGGAGACGACGAAGAAGGAAATCGAGGCAGCCGGCGGCATCTGCCACACTTATATCGTGGACCTCGCTGATCTTGCTTCGTGCGATGCGTTCGTTGCGCAAGTGCTCGCCGAGCATGGTCGGGTCGACATCCTCGTCAACAATGCTGGGCGTTCGATCCGCCGCGCGATCGGTGCGAGTTTCGATCGCTTCCACGATTTCGAAAGAACCATGCAGCTCAACTATTTCGGTGCGCTACGTCTGATCATGGGCGTGCTGCCCGGAATGGCCGAACGCCATCGCGGGCACATCATCAACATCTCCTCGATAGGCGTGCTGACCAATTCGCCGCGCTTCTCGGCCTATGTCGCATCGAAGGCTGCGCTGGACGCGTTCTCGCGTTGTGCACAGGCCGAGTACTCCGACAACGGTGTCAACTTCACGACGATCAACATGCCACTGGTGAAGACGCCGATGATCGCCCCGACCAAGATGTACGACTCTGTGCCGACGCTGTCGCCGGACGAGGCGGCCGACATCATTGTCCATGCAATCGTCGAGCGTCCGGTGCGCATTGCGACGCGGCTCGGCACCTTTGCGCAGGTCTTCTATGCGCTTGCGCCACGCGTGTACGAGATCATGATGAACACGATCTTCCGTTTGTTCCCGGATTCGACGGCGTCGAAGGGTATGAAAGGCCGATCGGAAGTCGAGCAGCCGACCAGCGAGCAAATCGCCGTCGCCGCACTACTCCGAGGAATCCATTGGTAGAAAAATTCGCGCTCAAGCGACGCCTTCCGGCGTCGCTTGCGAATTTTTTTGAGGAGGCAGGATGCCGACTGGAGAACCCACCATGGATGGTTGCTCGCGGCGGCCGCCAATGCCTTCCGGGTCATCGCTTGCGAAAGAGGTCAAGCGGCGATGCGCGCACAGCATGACACCATCCCGACCCAAGCTCAGGCATCCTGCCCGAAAGCCCAGTCTGCACATCCATGTGCAGCCGTTCGCCAGCGCGCGGCATGCCGCCCGACTGCGCCCGCACGAGCGCGCGCGAACAGCGCAGCTGGCGCGTAGCGCGAGCGCCATGGATGGCGCAAGTCAAGCCCGGCTCACCCCTTGAAGGGGAGGGCTAGAGCAGCAACGCTCTTACGCGCGCTTCTTCGCTGCCGGACGCTTCGCAGCCGGATGCTTCCCAGCCGGACGCTTCGCAGCCGGTTTGTGGTCGCCAAGCTTGCGCACGTCACGGGCTAGGTCGTCGACGCGCTTGTTGAGCGCTTTCAACTCTTCGTGGCGTGGAATGCCAAGGCGGCCAAGTGCGCGCGAGACGCGATCTTCGAACACCTTTTCCAGCTTGTCCCAGGTTTCCTGGCTGCGCTCGCGCGCCTGTCCCAGGGTCGTCTCGACATTGCCGCGAACTTCATTCACTTTGGCTTCGGTGAACTTGCGCGTCTTCGCATCGAGTGCGGCGCCTTCCTTCACCAGCGACTCGAACAGCTTGCCGCCTTCTTCCTGCGCCTTGGAGAATGCGCCGAGGCCGGCCAGCCAGATCTGCTGGGCCGAGTCCATCACGGTCTTGCTGACGCTGCGTGCCTCTTGGGCGGCATCCTGCGCCTTGCTGCGGGTCTTGAGCTTGGGTTTCGCTGCCATCGTCGTGTCCTCGGGTTGCCTAAAGCGCGGCGATTGCCGCCAGTCGAGCCAACTTTCGCGGTTTGCGTTAGAGCAGACACACTACGTTGGGCGATGCCTGCGGACTCAAGGAACGTATTTGTCGAGCTGGCTGTTGATCTCGCGTTCAATGGCCGATTTGAATGCGCCCATGAGGAAGCCGAGCTCGACACGGACATGGACTTCATTCTTCGCAACAGCGATATGCCCCTTCACGCCACTGCGATCGAAATTGACCTGATTGCCGCTCCACTCGTGCGTGATGCTGTGTTCCTTCGCAATTCCTTTGACGACCCGCTCGACCGCGGCCTTCGCAACTTTCAGGCTCATTTTGTGTGAGCGACGGATGTCGATGGTGGCCATGGTTTTTCCTGAAGGTTGGCTTGCGATGCATCGCATGATGCCTCAGCCGGTGCCCGCTGCGTAGTCTCACCGCGGCATCGTGCACGGCATCTGCCGGCGATTCGCGAATGCTGTGATAATGTCCCGCGCTCAGCCAACGAATTCAAAGCGATGCGACTCAGTTTTGCCAATGGCGAACATGCCGATTTCGTCCTCGATGCCGGAGTCGCAAGTCTCGGCCAGGCCGACAGCAATACGCTGGTCCTGATCGGCAAGGACGTCGCCGCGCGACACGCGCGCCTAAGCGTCGACGTGCGCGGAATTGTGCTCGAAGTGCTGGATCCGGCCGCTCGTACGCATCTGAACGCGCGCCCCGTGCGCGAGAAAGCTCTGCTTCGTTGCGGGGATTTGCTGTGCCTGGGCACCGTCACGATCGTGGTCAAGATGGATCGGGACGACTTGATAGAAACCACACTGCCGCCAGAAACGGCCGTAGCGACGGCTTTGTCAAACCCGGCCCGGGTCATTCTGCGTGGCGTTTCAGGCAGCCACTTCGGCAAGGCGATGGCGGTCAATTCAAGGCTCATGGTCGGCAGCGGCTCCGATTGCGGCTTGGTCATCAGCGAGACGCACGTAGCCGCCCGGCATGCCGTGATAGAAAACGTCGGGGACGCGATCTATCTGCGCGACCTCTCAGCAGCAAATGGCAGTGCGGTGAACGGTGTGCGGGTCAGGAACGCTGTTGTCCACCCGGGCGACCAGCTTACGTTCGAGCGCAGCCATTTCGTGGTTGAAGCGCCCGGGTTGCCGCTGCGTGGCGAAGTCCGCAGCAGTGAATTATTGGCGCGCGGAGAATCGTTCGATACCGTGCCCAATACGGATTCGGCCATCGAACCTGCGCCGACGGAGCGTGCCATCTGGTGGCTGATTGGCGCCGCAGCGCTGATCGCACTCGCGCTCGTGTTGCTGATCCATCGCGGCATCTAGCGGGACGCCCGCTGGCGTCCCGGTGACGTCGGCGACGTTTCCTTCAAGCGCCGCCGCGAGATTGCGTCAATGCACCGATACGCGAACCAGAGCCGGTGCCTCGCGGTATCGATCGGAAAAGAGCCGCTTGAGGTTCTCGATCTTCGGCAGGTCATTGAAGACGATGTATGGCGCGCCCGGATTGAGTGTCAGGTAATCCTGGTGATAACTCTCCGCGGGATAGAACGTCTTGCCCAACTCAAGTGTCGTGACGATCGGACTGGAGTACACGTGAGCCTTGTTGAGCTGCGCGATATAGTCCTGCGCAAGCTTGAGCTGCCCGTCATTCGCAGCAAAGATCGTCGAACGATACTGCCTGCCGCTGTCGGGTCCCTGACGGTTCAGCTCGGTCGGATTGTGCGCGACCGAAAAGTAGATCTGCAGTAGTTGGCCGTACGTGATCTGCTTCGGGTCGTAGGTGACTTCGACTGATTCCGCGTGACCGGTATCGCCGCCGCCGACCGCCTCGTAACGCGCGGAATTGCCGGAGCCGCCCGCGTATCCCGACACCGCCTTCGTCACGCCTTTCACGTGCTGGAAGACGCCTTGGACGCCCCAGAAGCAACCGCCCGCGAACACGGCTTTCTCGGAAACCATACTCTGCGCGGATTCGTCGAGTGCGGGTGCGGGAATGACGACCGCCGATTCCTCCGAGCTCGCGGCGACCTGCCAGAGCAGCATGCCCGGCAGTCCAAGAAGCGCGAGATAGAGCAAGGGTCGCGTAGCGTTCTTCAAACGTGATTTCATGTGGGTCTCCTGATGGGTCATTGTCGTCGCCGGCAGCGCCGGGCTATCCGAACGTGAATGCGAAAGCTTGCGCGCCAGGATCGAGGAATTGGATGTGAAAGGTGTGATCCTTGATCTCGCCGCTCGATCGAATCAATTGATAGAGCCGTTGTTCCGTGACGACGCCGTTGCCGCCACTATCGGCGTCGGTGCCGTGGTTCTGTCCAGGTGCTGCACCGTCAATCGTTACGCGGAAACGCACCGGTTGGCCCTTCGTGCCAGGGGCGAGTACGAGGTGCAGATCGCGCGCGTGAAAGCGGTAGACCATGCTCCCGCCAGCGGCAACGAGCACAGCCTTTTCTTCGCCGACCGACCAGTTGCCAGCCAGGCCCCACTGATTCCGAGCGGGCTCGACAGGCGCGATGTAGGCGTGTGCTGCGTCTTTGACCTGGCCGCCTGCCGACGCGAAATTCGCAGCACGCGCGTACCCGACATAGGTCTCCGGCGACTGCACGTCGCCTAGATCGGACGCGAGTTGCGCGCCGGTCGATTGCGTCTTGACGAGGTCCGCCGAGACATTGCTGCGGCCGCTTTCAGCGAGCAATTGCTGGATCACGCGTTCCGATTCGTCGTACTTGCCTTCGCCGAAGTGATGGTGGCGAATGCGTCCCTGTGCATCGATCAAATAGTGCGCGGGCCAGTATTCGTTCTGGAACGCTCGCCAGATCACATAGCCGTTGTCGATCGCGACCGGATAGGCGATTTCGTTTTCCTTGGCCGCTCGACGCACGTTGTCGATATCTTTTTCGAACGCGAATTCGGGCGCATGCACGCCGATTACAACCAGACCCTGATTCTTGTACTTTTCCGCCCATGCTCGGACATAGGGCAGGGCACGCAGGCAATTGATGCAGGAATACGTCCAGAAATCGACGAGGACGACCTTGCCGCGCAAGTCGGCGGCGGTGAGCGGCTTCGAGTTCAGCCACTCGACAGCTCCGTCCAGCGAAGGAGCTATCCGTTCCACCGGGAGCGGCGCTGCAGAACTCGCCTCTGATGGTTCGGATGTCGACACCGCCGCACCCGTTGCTTCTTGTGCAGTGGCAGAGCGCGGACGGATCGCATCGACCAGTGCGCTCTCGACGCCGCCTGTGCGCGCCAGCGAAAAGCGCGTGAGCAAGCCTGTGTCGAGTCCCAGCGCGATCGCCACGACAGCCGCCAGAACGGCAATGCCTAGACCGCGGCGAACCCATTCTCCCGCTCCAAGCGATTTCTTCATCACGACAAAGACGCGTCCACCGACCAGCAGCGCAATGGCGAGCGATGTCGCCGCGCCCGCTGCGTAGACGAGCAGGAGCAGGCTCGTCGCGATATTCGCGCCTTGCAGGGCGGCGCCCGTGAGCACCAGACCGAGGATGGGCCCTGCGCAAGGTGCCCACAATAGACCCGTCGCGATGCCGAGCAGGAATGACGCAAGCAGCGACGCTGCGCCATCGACACTGTTCTCCGCCGATTGCGAAAGGCGCGCCCCGATCGCGACCAGCGGTCGCGCAAGGCGGTCCGCAAGTGCCGGAAACACCAGCGTCACGCCGAAGAAGGCGAGGATCAGCAGGGCGGCGAATCGACCGTACTGGTTGGCTTGCACGGCCCAGCCGCCACCCACAGCGGCGAGCGTGGCGACCACGGCAAACGTGACGACCATCCCGCACAGCATTGGCAGCCCGCTGCGCAGGAATGGTTGGCCGGCACGTGCAAACACGAAAGGCAACACCGGCAGGATGCACGGGCTGAGTATCGTGAGTACGCCACCCAAGTAGGCCAGGACGAGGAGAATCATGAGGCTATCAACATCCCGCCGTCACGCAGCCGTTTTGAAGGTCAAAGCGACGCCGTTCATGCAATAGCGCAACCCCGTCGGGCGCGGACCATCGTCGAACACGTGCCCTAGATGGCCTCCACAACGTCGACATTGGATCTCGGTGCGCACCATCCCCAGCGTCGAGTCGCGGGTTTCCTTGACCGCATTCGCAAGCGGCTTCCAGAAGCTGGGCCAACCGGTGCCGCTGTCGAACTTGTTCTGCGACGAGAACAGGTCGAGCGCGCAGGCAGCACAAGCGAACGTGCCGTTGCGTTTCTCGTGATCGAGTGGGCTGCTAAAGGCGCGCTCGGTGCCTTGCTGACGTAGCACGCTGTATTGCGCCGGCGTCAGCAGGGTCCTCCATTCCTCGTCGGTGTGCATGACTTCGAAATGCTCGGCCGCTTCGGCATGAACGTTAGGCATCGCCCACTTGCGCAGACCGACCACGCCCAGTGTCGCGAGCACCGCGCCGCCGACCAGCAGACGTCGCCGAGTGGGGTCCGCCGCATCGTTTCTGTCGAATTTGCTCATGTAGTCGATCCTCGTGGAGTGGTGGCCGGGGAGAACAGGTAGTGGATGGAATATCGAGGCCAATCAGTCGATGAGACCCTTGGCGACTCCCCGGACAGGCCGACGCCGTTCCGTTGATGCCATCCAAGACCGCCCGGGCGCCTTAATCATTTCGTGGCACAGCGCGCTCCAGATGCGATGCCGGTAGTGATCGTTCGGCGCAGGTTCATGAAATTTGCGCCTATGGTTCAAATTCATCGTTGCGCCCCTTGCCTCGATGCTGCGACGCGACATAATCTCCAGCTCTACCCAGGAGGTTCCCGTGAGTCGTGCATACAACTTCAGCGCTGGCCCAGCCGCGCTGCCGGAAGAGGTGTTGCGTCAGGCGCAGGCTGAGATGCTCGAGTGGGGTGGTGCGCGCGCATCGGTGATGGAGGTCAGTCACCGCGGCAAGGACTTCGTTGCATTGGCGGAACAGGCCGAACGCGATCTTCGCGAGCTGTTGGCGGTGCCGACGAACTACAAGGTGCTGTTCCTGCAGGGTGGTGCGACCCAGCATTTCGCCCAGATTCCACTCAATTTTGCGGGGCGCGAACAGACGGTCGACTATGTGCTGACCGGCGACTGGAGCGAGAAGGCCGCCAACGAAGCAAAGGCGCTGGCGCAGGTTCGCATTGCGGCGACTTCCGCCGCGACCAACTACGACCGAATCCCTGCGCGTGAGGAGTGGGATCTCGACCCGGCTGCCGCGTACGTCCACGTGACACCGAACGAAACGATCCGCGGTGTCGAATTCCTCGACGTCCCTGACGTCGGCAACGTGCCACTGATTGGCGATGTATCTTCGACGATCCTGTCGCGTCCGCTGGACGTATCGAAATACGCGCTGCTATATGCCGGTGCGCAGAAGAACATCGGACCGTCCGGCCTGGTCGTCATAATCGTGCGCGACGACCTGCTCGAACGTTGCCCGAAAGACATTCCAAAGATTTTCAACTACGCCGAACACGCGGCGCAGGGTTCGATGCTCAACACGCCCAATACCTGGGGTTGGTACCTCGCCGGCCTGGTATTCAAGTGGGTCAAGCAACATGGCGGCGTCGCCGCGATGGGAGAGCGCAATCGAGCGAAGGCGGAGCTGTTGTACGGTTATATCGACAGCTCCGACTACTACAAGAACCCCGTCGAGAAGTCAGCGCGTTCGTGGATGAACATTCCCTTCACGCTGCCGCGGGAGGAACTGGATGCGGCATTCCTGAAGGAATCGGAAGCGGCCGGATTGCTGTCTCTCAAAGGCCACCGCGCAGTGGGTGGCATGCGTGCTTCGATCTACAACGCAGTTCCGATCGAAGGGGTACAGGCACTGGTCGAGTTCATGCGTGATTTTGCGCGTAGGAACGGCTGTTAGATCGCAGCTTCATCATTCACCTTCGTCATCCCGGCGAGAGCCAGGATGACGACTTCGCAGGGTATCCCCATGTTCAAGATCCAGACTCTCAACAACATTTCGCGCAATGGCCTTGATCGCCTGCCGGCAAATCTCTACAGCACGGCAAATGAAGTTGCGGAACCGGATGCGGTCCTGGTCCGTTCCGCCGACATGCACAAGACACCGATCGCAGCGAGCGTGAAGGCCGTCGCCCGTGCCGGTGCCGGCACCAACAATATCCCCGTGACGGCGTTGTCGGCGCGCGGAGTGCCGGTATTCAACGCGCCGGGCGCCAACGCCAATGCGGTGAAGGAACTGGTGGTCGCGGGCATGCTTCTCGCCGCGCGCAACATCGCCGATGCACTCGGTTTCGTGCGCGACCTCGCCGCGGGCGATGACCTGCATCATCGTGTCGAGGCCGAGAAGAAGCGCTTTGTCGGCGCCGAACTCTCGGGCAAGACGCTCGGTGTCGTCGGTCTCGGCGCCATTGGCGTCAAGGTCGCGAATGCGGCGCATGCGCTCGGCATGCGCGTGGTCGGGTTCGACCCGCACATGACCGTCGATGGTGCGTGGCAGCTATCGGCCGAAGTCGCCAAGGCGGGCTCGTTGAACGAATTGTTCGCCGCGTCGGACTACCTGACGTTCCACGTGCCGCTCAACGACAAGACCAAGGGCGTGTTCGGCGCACAGGCGCTCGACATCATCCGGCCAGGGCTTGTCCTGTTGAATTTCGCCCGCGAGGGCATCGTCGATGCGGCAGCGCTGCGGCGCGGTCTCGCCGACGCTCGCATCGGTCGATACGTATCGGATTTTCCGGAATCGGATTTGCTCGGCGATCCCCGTGTGATCGCCTTGCCGCACCTCGGTGCGTCTACCGGCGAAGCAGAGGAGAACTGCGCGTTGATGGTCGTCGATCAGCTGCGCGATTTCCTCGAAAACGGCAACGTGCGCAACTCCGTGAATTTTCCGGAGACACGCATGGCGCGTGCCGGCAGCGCGCGCATCTGCGTCGCCAACAGCAACCGGCCGAACATGATCGGACAGCTCTCGCATGCGCTGGGCGAAGCGGGCGTCAACATCGCGCAGATGCATAACGCCTCGCGCGGTGAACTTGCTTACAGCCTGATTGATGCCGACTCTCCGGTCCCCGATACCCTGGTCGCGAAGATCGCGGCGATCGACGGCATTCTTTCCGTACGCCTGATCGGGAGTTGATCTG
>JBDSFA010000463.1:0-13064 GCA_039919785.1 Dokdonella sp.
AGCCGCTCCCACAAAACCCCGGACCCGTCCATGACCGTTGCGATGTTTAAGTCCTCCCCTTCAAGTGGAGGGTTGGGTGGGGATGGTGTTGCTCGGTGTAAGTCCACGTCAAAGCATCGCGGCTGAAGCCGCTCCCACAGACCGTTGCTCCCACAAAACCCCGGACCCGTCCATGACCGTTGCGATACTTAAGTCCTCCCCTTCAAGGGTTGGGGGGGGTGGTGTGCATGCCGCGGAGAGCATCACCGCTGAAGCCGCTCCCACATCAGGCAACTCTCCTTCGCAGCAGCCAACTACTTCGCGCCTGCCTCCAGCTTCACCACCGCCACCTTGCTCGCCTGCGCAACCGGCAGGCGCCAGCCCTGTTCGGGTTCGCCTTCGAGGTCCAGGTGTTCGGCGAGATAGTGCAGGCGCTGCGTGTCTTCGATCGGCGTGCCGTTCGCCTTCGTTGCCGTGCAGTAACGGTCCTGTTGATAGAACGGCGGGATCGACTGGTAGTAGAGGGTGGCGCTGACGCTGGCGGGTTGCTGCTTCAGGCCGCGCACCTTGTAGACGAGGTGATCGATGCCCGAGCCGTTTTGGTAATCCGGATCCTTCGCGGCTTCGCCCTGCGGTCCGACGGCTTCGCCGAGGTTCTCGTCCATCGGAAACAGTTGTGGCGAGTGCAGTGGCGTGCGATCCCCGAGCGCGGCGGCGATCGCGATGCGATCCGCTTCCGGCAGGAAGCCGTGCGGTTGCAGGCGGTTGTCCTTTGGATGGCCGTTGATGCCGAGGAAGCTCGTGCTCAATTCGCCTTTCGCGTTGACGATGAGTTCCTGATAGATCTGCGCCTGGTTCTGTTCGGTGATGGTCTCGAAGTGCGGCTGCCATGCATTGGGCACGCGCGCACTGCAATCATTCTGCCACCAGAACTCGCCGTTGATCGGATTGCCGGCCTGGTCGACGATCACGCCTTCGTCGTTGCTGCGGCCGGAGGCCCACACCACGTTGCCGCTCGCATCCTCGACCTTGAACTCGATGAAGGCGCGACGGAAGCTGACGCCCGACGGAAATTTGTGTCCGGCCCAGTTGTCGACGCTGACCTCAGCGTTCAGTTCGCCGCGACCTGCATCCCAGCGCGGCGTGACGCTGAGCTCGGCGGTGTGCTTGGTCGCCTGTTCCTGCATCGCATTTTGCGTGACCTGCAATGGCGCCACGTTGATGCCGCCGAGGCCCGGATCCTGCGAGCGGATGCCGAGCACGTTCGGGAACTGCTGCGCCATCTCGATGAGGAAAATATTCAAGCCGACCAGCTGATGCTGTGCGTAGTGATCGCGTTGCGGCAGGTCGATGTCCTTCGCGGGCAATCGATAGTCGGTCTGCGGATAGTTGCTGTATTCCTCGATCGAGGCGATCTTGCTGCGGAACGGTTTCCCTGCGGAATCGAGGCTCGGCATGTGGCATTGCTGGCACGTCTGCGGCGTCTTGCCAGGGCCGAACGGAAGCTTCGTCGAACCCAGCGTGCCCGAGCGGAAATCGCTGAAGACCCATTCGGGGTAGGTGGTCTGCTCGTAACGTTTCGGGAAACAGCGGAACGGGTCGGGCGGATTGGTTTGCGGCATGCACATCGGTTCGGGTTGCTCGTGATCGAGCACCGGCAGATGGATGCTGTGGCAGGAGCCGCACACTTCCGAGGTGAGGATGTCCGCGTTGTGCTTCGGAGTGACGCGCAACGAGTTCTCCATCGGCTTGGTCAGCGGATCCTCGAAGGGCCCATTCAAATCATCCGCCGCACCGACCGGAAAACTTCCACTGAAAGTCGCCGCGAAACCGCTGAAGGTCGGGTTGAGGCTCTTCTGCTTCTGGTGGATGCAGGTATTCCACGGCGCATCGGCGTACTTCGCGGCTTCCTCGTTGATCGCAAGCTGATGGCAGCTGCTGCACGAAATGCCATCGCGCGCGAGGCCGGCATAGCTCGCCATCTGTGCCACGTGCGGCCACGAGGCATCGTTGTTGGGGAAGGGCACGGCTTTCGCATCGGCACGCAGGAATTGGCCGCACGATCCCGTCTGCGCATGCTGATCGATCGCGCGCTGGCGCTCGCCCATGTTGCCGTGGCATTGCAGGCAAGTGTCCTGGATCACCTCTCGCACGGCGGTCTTTTGTTGTGGCGGCGCGGGAGTGAGATCGGCATGCAGGATCTGTTCGCCCTCCAGTTGCGAATAGAAGATCGGATCACGCCCCGCGAGTCCCATCGGCGACGTACTCCACTGCGAATACGGCGCGATGTTCACCGGCTTGCCGTCCCCGTGATCGCCGAGCGGGCCGGGGATGAAGTCGAGCATGTCCAGTTGCAGGCCGGTGCCGTTGGCCTGGTGACAGCCGACGCATTGGGTCGAACTCATGAAGTGATCGAGCTTGCCGTGCCCTGCGATGAGCACGCTGTCGTAGGTCTGCGATGGCATGTTGACGGGCGCGGGCTCGGTTGATCCAGTGGGTGCTGATGCAGACGGCGATCCCACTCCTGCGCCGAATGCGCGCACGTAGTCGACATCGGGGCTCGTCAACGGCGTATCCACGGGTTCGAGCGTCGGTAGCGGAATCGCATTCAATCGATGATGATCTGGAACCGCCTGCATGCTCGATGTCGACATCGGTGGCAGCTGGGTTTCAAACGTCGCCGGATGCCCGGCAATATTGTTGATCGACACGAACGTGTTGCCCGAGACAGTAGAGCCGTGGCAGTTCATGCAGAAACCCTGGCCGCCATCGCCCATGCTGGTGAGCGGATTGCTCGGTGCGGCCGGCCAGTCCATCACGCCGCCTTTGCCCCACCATGCGGTGAACCAGCCGGTGGCGAAATTCTTTGAGTCGCGCACGAAGATCACCGCGCCACTGGTGCCCGGCGCCATGCAGTCGAAGCAGTCGCCGTTGTAAAGCGCGCGCGGCGCCGGCCACATCTCCTTCACGATGATTGCGCCATCGGGAATCTGCGGCGGATGCTCCGGCGCGCTGGGCTCGTCGGCCGGGCGATTGACGTGCATCCAGTCCGCCATCTCGTGCGAGTACCAGACGCGCGCGACGACATGCGTCGACAATCCCTTCGACACGAACGCGCCATTCTCGAAGCGCGTGGAGAAGGGGCCTGTGTCACGTGCCGTGTCGTCGTGCATCCATTCGTAGCGGTCGCCGCGCTGGCGTCGGTAGCAGAGCTTTTCCGCCCATTCCGCGAGAATCGGCTCGTACACATTGAGGCGGACTTGGCCGCCAGCAACGAATGCACCAGGCGCCTTGAGCTTCGCTTCCAGTTGCAGGCATCGCGCGGGATCGATCGCGACCACCAGCGGGCATTGCGCCTTCGCTGCGCACGTTGATGGTGCCGGTTGTGCAGCGAGCACCGATGCAGGCAAGGAGAAGAGAGCCAATACGAGCAATGCAGTTCGACACGCCTTCGGCGACTTGATCATGTGCATTCCTTCCCAAGGTGACGACGCTGTCGTCGCGTGATCGAATGGCGATGCATCGTCCGTGGGAGCGGCTTCAGCCGCGATGCTCTCCTCGCAAGAAGCATCGCGGCTGAAGCCGCTCGCACATTCACGGCCTCCACATTCACCGCTCCCGCATTCGCACTGGCCGACTACTTCGACGATTTGGCCAGATGCGCCTTCTGCGTGAACAGCCAGGAAAAATCACCGGTGAGCTGACCGCTCTGGCTGCCGCTGAGCGAGGTATACAGACCCGCAGAGGAGTGGCAACCCATGCAGCTTTCGCTGTTGAAGATGGAGGTTTCGTCGCCGAGCGGCGCGGCCTTCTGGCTGCCAGCAAGCCACTGGCCCGCCGGACAGGCGACGTTGCCGGGCAGTTCTTCCGCGTTGCATGCGGCCTGGACGCCGTGCTGGAAATACGTTTCCATCGCGATGTTGGTGAGAAAGACCGGCGTCGGATTGCCGCCGGGCTTGTTCTCCACCGCACCCGGCAATCCGGCACTCGCCGGCGTCGGCTTCGCGGTCGGATCGGTCGGCCATTGCGTGTCGATGAGCTGGTAGTACTGCAGCACCGAGTTCGCCTTGTGCAGCGCGACCGCGGCCAGGTCGTTGAGCGCGATCTTGTCGGCCGGAATCGGAATCGCGCGTGCGGCCTGCGTCTTTGGCGAAGTCGCCCAGTTGTCGCCCTGTCGCGCGGGCGGCTGGTTCGGCACGCAGATCGGGCAGTTGGGATCAAAGAACGACGGCGAGAGCTCAGGGTGATCGACGTTGTTCACCGACAGATTGTCGACCTGCTCGAACGTCGACCAGATCCATTGCGGCGACGTCGTCGACTTGTGTCCGATGTGCATGCCGACGAGACCGACGGTGACATTGCATTGGCCACTCGGCGGCGCAGTCTGATCGGGGCACTTGCCGTTGACGACCGGCACGATCGCGGGCAGGTTGACGAAGCGCTCGGTCTTGTCCTTGGCTGTGAGCACGCGCCACGCGAACTTGGTTTCCCACGCGCCGCTACCGTTCTGCGTGTCGACACCGCGCGGCAGGTCCGCGCTGACCTTGCCGCCTTCGCTGAAGGCTACTTGTCCGTTGATGTTGTAGAGCTTGTGCGTGCAGAGGTAAGACACCTCGTTCGGGTCGAGCAGGATCTCGTAGAACACGTAGTTGCCATTCTGGTCGATCAGCGGCGAGGTGAATGCCTGCAGGATGTCGTTGAGATCGTTGCCGGTCTTCGCATGCGCGGGTGTTGCCGGGCTGCGCTCGCCGACAGCGGTGATGTTGCCGAGAAGGCGCACACGACGCTTGTCGAATCCGGCGGGCACCTGGAACGCTTTGAGGTCGCGCGCGACGGGTGCGCTGGTGTCGCGCGTGAGCGAGAGCATCTTCGCATTCGTCGGCTTGTTGCAGACCGCGGGCACGCCGCCGTCCTGGCGGAAGATATCGGTGCTCTCGTGCCACAACGTCCAGTCGGGATTGCCGAAAGCGGTGTCGCTGAGCTGCGGCGCGAATTCGCCCTTGTTGTTGGTCGGCCAGTTCAGCGTGACGAAAGCCTGCCATGACCACAGGTCGAACAGACGCTGCACTTCGGCGAATTTTTTCTGGTTTTCGAGGTGTTCCTTGATCGCGACGTCGACGTCGCCGGGAAGGTCGGTCGATAGCGTTGGATTGAAGTGCGGGAACGCGCCCAGATACGTTGGCGTCTGCGTTGCCGCCGCCGCAATGTTCGCATTCGAGCCCATGAGGGCGATTGAACACACGGCCGTTGTCGTCGCGAGCGCGACCGGCAACCAGGTATCCCACGTCGATTTCATGCGTCCTCTCTCCCCTGATGAAGGACGACAACCGCGGATGCAGGTGTCGCGAGTCCCTGTCGCGAGCGCAACCCACGCAGCAGCATCCGCACGACGGGGGAATCGCCGCCGAACTTACTATCCATGTGCACAATTGCAAGCTGCAAGGTTTGACAGCGGTGGAGGCGCGGCGGCGCACGAGCTCGCCCGGATCACAACCTGCCCGCATCCCGCCACAACCCGTCACCAAGCCGCCGCCTTTGCGGCACTCGCCCAGCACACGCGTGCGTTCCAATGATCCTGCGCGAGCGACCACCGAGGGCAGGGCAGGGAACGCCCGGGTCGTCGCGCAGTCCGGGTCCACAGGCGTGGACCCATCGTTTGAACCAGTCAATGCCTTGGGGGCAATGTGTCTGACCGTCTGCGGGTTGTAAAGGAAGCGTCGCGCCATCTGTTCAGCGCGAAAGTCATCATCTTGGGCGTAGTCGCGTTCGCGGCCTACGCGGTATACAAGCATCCGCCGGTGGAATCCGTCGGGCGGCAGCAGGTGGGGGTGCGTCTGAACCGATTGAGCGGTTCGACCACCCAGCTCGGCGAAGGTCTAGCGCTGGTGATCCCGGGCGTGCACGACCTGCGCCGTTATTCACTGCAGGATCAGACCTACACCCCGACACGCAGCAGCAAGGCGGATGGCGAAGCGCCATTCCAGTCATCCGAGGGGCTTTCGCTCGGTGTCGAACTGTCGATCCGCTACGCGCTGGATCCGACCAAGCTGGCGGCGGTTGCGGGCAAGTTGCCCGTGGATATCGGCGGCGAACTTGTCGATCCGCTTGTGCAGGGCGTCATCTACAAAGTACTCACGCGCTACACCGTGCGCGAGATTTTCTCGACCAAGCGGCAGGAATTGCAGGACGTGCTCGAAGCGGAGCTCAAGCCGCTGATGGCAGCCGAGGGCATCGTTCTGCGCGGCGTGATGATGGGCAATGTCGATCTGCCGCCCGACTACCGCGCCGGCATGGACAAGCTGCTCGCGGTCGAACTTGAAACCGAGCAGATGAAGTACACGCTGCAGCTCAAGGAAAAGCAGGTCAAGCAATCCGAGCTGGAAGGCGACGCGGCGAAAGTGACGCGCGAGAAGGCGGCCGAGGCTGCGGCGAACGAGCAGATCATCGCAGCGAAGGCGCAGGAAGAAGCGATGAAGCACGTGATCCCGTTCAAGCAGAAGCAGATCGAGCAGCGCCAGCTCGAAGCGGAGGCCGACAAGGCCTCGCGCATCCGCACTGCCGAGGGTATGGCGGAAGCGCGCCGCATCGAGGCATCCGGCGAAGCGGATTCACGCCGCAAACTCGCCGACGCGGACGCGTATCGCAACGAACAGATCGGCAAGGTCGCGAGCAACCAGCTCGAACGCGACGGCGAATTGATCACCAAGCACCCCTTGCTGATCCAGAAGACGCTTGCCGACAAGTTGTCGGACAAGATCTCGGTGATCATCGCGCCGCCGCCGGCGGACGGGGGATTCATCGGTTCCGCGCTGATTGGTGGTGGTGCGCAGGGCCAGCATGTCGCGCAGCAGACCAGTACGCCAGGGGAGTGATCGCCATGAAAGTGTTACTCCTTCTTGCAAGTCTGCTCGTCGCCTCCGCGGTCGACGCCGCAGCCAACACCCCGCCGATGGCGGTGACTATTCCGGCGACGAGCGCTATTCCACTCACGGCCATTGTCACCATCGACCAGGCGCCGCTGCGTGCGGCGCCACGCGACTCCGCGCAGCAACAGGTTGTGCTGTGGCAAGGCGATAGCCTCGAAATTCGCGGCAGGCGCATGGACTATCTGCAGGTCTACGACCACCGGCACGAACGCGCTGGCTACGTGCGCGCAACGCAGGTACGTGTGCTCTCGCTGGAACCGGAGGACGCGCCGCAATTGCTTGCGGTTGTGCGCTTCCTGCGCGATACGCCGGGCGCGGAAGCGCTCGGCATCGGCTACGTGGCCGCGTACCTGAAAGCGGCGCCGGCCAAGGACATCGGCGCCGAAGCCTTCGATGCGCTCGGCACGATGGCCGAACGTCTCGCGCGCCGCGCTTCGTCGAACAGAAGCAGGGCAAACGATGCGGTAATCGCCGCGCACCTCGAAGTCGTTGCAGGCTACGGTATCAACGTGCGCAGCCGCGAGCACGATGGCCGCATGCAGCTGTGCTACGACGGCGAAGCCTTCCGTCGCGTGATGGCGCTCAACGCAAGCGACGACCAGAAGGCGCGCGCCGCACTCGCACTGACGCGGCAGGAATGCATCGATCCGGACCTGACACCCATTGATCGTTCGAGCCTGGATATCTGGCGCGCCGATGTACTCGAACGCGCACCGCGCACGAACCTTCCCGAGTACATGAAGAACCGTCTGCGCATGCGCAATGCAGCGGTGTGGTCGAGCATCGCATTCGAGCGCACGCGTCGGGGCGAACCGGCGAACGAAGCCGCGTCGCTCACGATGCGGGAACTGGCCGGCGTCAACAAGCAGGAGTTGTCCGAAGACGATGCCAGTGCGTACAGCGATGCCGCTGTGCGCGTCGGTGCCGCACGCTGGGCCGCCGAGCCGGTACTTCCAGCGACTCCCGGCCTTGCGGTGGTGACGGCGAAAGGACAGCCGGGTGAAACCTGCATCAAGCTCATCGACAAGAAACACAACGAAGCCACGCCACTGTTGCAGCGTTGCACCTACGGAACGGTGTGGACCGCATCTGCGCGTGCGAACGCGCAGGGCAGTGCGCTCGCACTCGCGGTGCAACCGCTGGATGCGTGGCGCGAGTTGTGGGTGTTTCATCAGGGCAGCAACGGCTGGACCATCGATGTCGTTCCACCGACCGGCGATGCACCGGACGTTGGCTACGTCGAGTTCGCGGGCTGGGTGCCGGGCGCGAAGAAGCTGCTTGCTGCGCGTGAGGCGAGAATCGGTGGCAGGTTCGTGCAGAGTTTTGAAGTGCTCGATCTGGAAACGCTGGCGGTGGAGAAGCACGCGGACAAGCCGAACGCGCTGAGCCTGTTCTATCGCTGGCAGGATGCTGCGTGGAAGCAGCAGACGGTTAGTTTGCGTTGATTCGTCTCGCGCGAACAAACTGTTTTAAGTCCTCCCCTTCAAGGGGAGGATTTAGGTGGGGATGGTGTTGGCGACTTCTTCCGATTTCCTGCGTTAAAGACAGGTACAGGGCGGACACCACCCCCACCCAACCTCGGACATCCTGTCTGAGGCCCGGTCTGCACATCCATGTGCAGCCGTTCGCCGGCGCGCGGCATGCCGCTCGAAAGCCCGGCTCACCCCTTGAAGGGCAGGGCTCGACCTCGCAGCATTGAAGTCCTCCCCTTCAAGGGGAGGATTTAGGTGGGGATGGTGCTGGCGACTTCTTCCGGCATCCTGTGTTCAAGATGTAATCACGCGGACACCATCCCCACCCAACCTCCCCTTGAAGGGGAGGGCTTGAGCTCGCTACGTTGACGTCCTCCCCTTGAAGGGGAGGGCTCAAGCTCGCTACGTTGAAGTCGAATGTGTCTCGTCACGGCTCGGGTGCTGTCAGGGTATCCGGGCAACAGGCTTGCTCGACCCAAACGCGCTACGCAGCAGCAGCGCCGCTGCGTACAGGACGACGACAACGACACCCCAGCGCAATGTAGCGAGTGGCAGCGACTTGACCACATACGCGGCCAGCAAGACGGCAGGCACGCCGCCGATCGCCAGTCCCAGCACAACGCGAAGATCGATGCGATCGGTGCGCGCAAAACGCATGCCGCTGACCGGCATCAGAAACGCACACGCGCCCATCATCACCGGAAATGCAGCCGCGGGACTGAGGCCCATCAGGCTGAGCAGGATCAGGGATGGCGCGTACAAGCCGATGCCGAAACTCATCAATGCGCCGAGCACGAAATGCGCGGCGATCGCGATGGCAAGCAGTGGAGCAGGCAGCACAAGTGCATCGCCGCCAGCCGGCAGCATGCCAAGGTTGGCGAGCGTGTAGAGCACGGATGCAATCAGCAGCGCGACGCCAACGATTCCTTGCACAGAGCGCACCGGCAAACGCACCACCAGTGGCGCGCCAAGCGTCGCGCCGGCGACGGATGCAGCGATGCACGCCGCCAGCAGCAGGGGATCGACACGCACGAGGTGGATGAAGATCAGCGCCTGCACGACGGTCGGCAATGCGTGTCCGCTGTTCAAGGTCGCAGGGAGGAAGCTGTCCGGCACGAGGCCACGCAGTTTCAGCCATGCCGTCGTCGGCGCGAATGAACCGACGCCGAGAGTGTCGAAGAAATTGGTGACTGCGCCCAAGGCGATCGCTTCGGCATTCGGCCGCAACTGACGCCGCCGCGATGCGACGACAATCAATACGCCGAGGAAGGCCAGAGCGAGTACGCCGAGCGAGGTCAACAGGACAATCACCACCATGTCTTGTCCTACGTGCAGCGAGGGGAATTCGTTGGGTCACATCGGTGACGCTGCGATTGAGCATGCGACGTGCACGTGAAATTCATGGGTCGGCCGGCGCGTGAAGCTCAGCCGAAAGGTGCTTCGATCGAAGCCGCCGGCGCGGTAAACCAGTTCGCGCCATGCTCGGTTACGTAAAAATGGTCCTCAAGGCGCACGCCGAACCGGCCCGGCACGACGATCATCGGCTCATCGCTGAAGCACATGCCGGGCGCGAGCGGCGTGGTGTCGCCGCGCACCAGATACGCCGGCTCATGGATCGCGAGGCCGATACCGTGGCCGGTTCGATGCGGCAATCCGGGAAGTTGATAGCCCGGGCCGTAGCCGGCGCGCTCGAGTGCCGCTCGCGCGATTGAGTCAATGGTCTCGCAGGTCACGCCCGGGCGCACCGCGTCGAACGCCGCTTGTTGCGCCGCGCGTTCGTGTTGCCACACAGTGGACTGAGCTGCGCTCGCTTTGCCGAACACATAGGTGCGCGTGATATCCGAGTTGTAACCCTGCACCTGGCAACCGGTGTCGATCAAGACTATGTCGCCGTGTGCGAGGTGCTGCTCGCCGGGTACGCCATGCGGATACGCGGTCGCCTCGCCAAACTGCACCGCACAGAAAGTATTGCCCGCATCCGCACCGAGCGCCCGGTGTGCGGCGTCGATGAAGCGCTTGACCTCGGTTGCGCTGATGCCCGGCGCGAGAATGGCGGCCGCGCGGCGCTGCACCTCCAGGGTCATCGACATCGCCTGCTGCATCAGCGCCAGCTCGGCCGGCGACTTCAGCACGCGACACGCATCGGTGATCGGCGATCCATCGACGATCGCAATGCTGCCGAGTGCGCGGCGCAAGCCTTCGAACACGAAGAACGGTGCCTGCGGATCGAGTGCAACGCGCTGCACCGCGTGCTCACCGAGTGCTTCGGCGACCAGACGGTACGGGTTTTCGTGTTCTTCCCAGGTACGCACATCCGCGTTGATGCCAATGCCGGCGTGCAGCGAACCGGTTTCGAATGCGGGGCATAGCAGGATCGGCTGTCCGCTGCGCGGCAATACCATCGCGACCAGGCGTTCGCTGACCGTCCACGGCAGCCCGCTGAAATAGCGCAGGTTGGCGCCGGCATTGACGATCATCGCGTCGACACCGATGTGCTCCATCAGACTGCGTGCACGCCCCAGTCGCGACCCGCGTTCATCGGAGGAAATCGGCGCTGCCGCGTGTGGCCATCTGCCGATGCTGGAGAGTTCCCATTCCGCGTTTGATCCGCCGATGCCGTGGTTCATGCGCTGGAGACTCCCGTGCGGTGCTGGAAACGCTGTAGATCGAACGCCGCGAGCGCGAGCGGCGGCGCATGTCCGCCGGCCAGTGCGGCGATGAGTTCGGCCGTGATGGGTGCCAAGGTCAGCCCAAGGTGCTGGTGTCCGAAGGCGTATAGCAGATTGGATGCGGCCGTGCTGCGGCCAATGGCAGGCAAGTAGTCGGGAAGCGTGGGACGTGCACCCATCCACTCTTCGGCGTGTCCCGACGTGGGCAATCCAACCTGCGCTGCGTGGGCTCTGAGCGCGGCCCACTTGCGCGGGTCCGGCGGCGTTTGCGGTTTCGCAAATTCAGCGAATCCGGCGACACGCAATCCGTCGTGGAAGCGGGTCACGATGATCGAACGATCTTCAAACACCAAGGGTGATCGATCAGCCGGCCACGCGTGGTCCGACCATTGCACGTGATAGCCGCGCTCGGCAATCAACGGCGCGTGCTGACTGCTGGACTGCATGAGTGCGCGCGATCCGATGCCTGCGGCGACCACGACAACATCGGCGCCCAGCTGTCGACCGTCGTCGAGCACGACGCTTGCAATGCGCCCTTCGATTCGAATGGAGCGGGCTTGTGCGCAGACGAAATGCCCACCGGCCTGATCGAATGCGGCGCGTACCGCATGCAGCGTCTGCGCTACGTCGGCGACTTGCCCCGTGCCCGTGAAACGCACGCCAGCCACTGGCCGCCGCGACAGCAGGCCAGCGTATTTGTCGAGATCCGCAGCATCCAGTTCGCGAACCTGCGCACTGCCGATGTCGGCCGCCATCCACGCTCGGCGACGACTGCGCGCGGTGCGCGCCGATTCCCACAGCACGACATGGCCGTCCGCCTGCAGCAGATCCGGACGATTGACGTCATGCAGCAATGCGCGCCACGCCGGCAGCGCGAGGTCCAGCAATGCGCGCAACGCGTAGCGTCCTTCACGTAGTCGCGCGGGCGACGCTGCGCGCACGAAGCGCAACATCCACGGCAGGAACTCGGCGAGGTCGCGCACGTCGAGTGCGCCGCCGAACGCGAACAAGCGCCTCGGCGCCGATCGCAGCGTGGCCCAAGATGCGAGGGGTTCGACTTGCTCCACCGCGATATGGCCGGCGTTACCAAAGGAAGCGCTCGGCGGCGATGCGAGCGGATCGATCAGCGTGGTGCGCAGGCCTTGCCGGTGCATGCGCAACGCACAGGCAAGCCCGACGATGCCGGCGCCGATCACGAGTGCTGATGGTTGTTGTCCAGATCGCAACTGAGCCACTCCGGCCGACGACGCATGTGTCGTCGGTTTCAATATTAGTATATCGTATACAGTATTACGACATATTCAACGGAGAGTTCGATGTCCTCAATTGCGATGACTTCCAGTGCGATGGCTTCAAGCAGCTGTCCATGGGCGGGTGTGATCCCGGCCGTGACGACTCAATTCGCTGCCGATCTTTCGGTCGACATCGAATCCAGCCAGCGCGTGCATGACGCGCTGATCCGCGATGGCGTGCATGCGTTGATTGCGATCGGCACGGTCGGCGAGAACAACTCGCTCGACGCCGAAGAGAAAATCGCCGTGGTCGCCGCAGCGGTGGAAGCCGCCGCAGGCCGGGTACCGGTGATCGCTGGCGTGTCGGAAATGACTACCGAGCGTGCGAAGACGTTCGCGCGTGCGGCGGAACGTGTCGGTGCCAGTGGATTGATGCTGTTGCCGGCGATGGTTTACGTGCCGAGCGAAGCGGAATTGCTGGAACATTTCCGCAGCGTGGCGCAATGCACGTCATTGCCGATCATGTTGTACAACAACCCGCCCGCATACCGGGTCAGCGTGACGATGGCGTCGCTGGGGGGACTGACCGACCTGCCCAACGTCGTTGCGATCAAGGAAAGCGCGCCCGATCCGCGTCGCTTTACCGACCTCCACAATGCCTTCGGCGATCGTTATGCCTTGTTTGCCGGGCTCGACGACGTCGCACTCGAAGGCCTCGTGCTGGGCGCACGCGGCTGGATCACCGGCTTGACCAATGCATTCCCGCTGGAATCTCTGGCGCTGTGG
>JBDSFA010000103.1:0-2274 GCA_039919785.1 Dokdonella sp.
GAAAGTAACGGGATACGACGATGAGTATCGGGTTGGTAGGTCGTAAATGCGGCATGAGCCGCGTCTTTACCGAAGATGGTCGTTCGGTGCCGGTGACGCTGATTGAAGCGACGCCGAACCGCGTGACACAGGTCAAGACGGTCGAAATTGATGGCTATAGCGCCATCCAGGTCACCTCTGGCAAGAAGCGCGCAGCGCTGATCAACAAGCCGCTGGCGGGACATTACGCAAAGGCAAAAGTTGAAGCCGGTCGTGGCTTGTGGGAGTTTCGCGTCGAAGCGGGCGAGCTCGGCAAGTTTGCAGTGGGCGGCGAATTGAAGGCCGACGAGATCTTCACGATTGGCCAGAAAGTCGATGTTGCCGGCGTTACCAAGGGCAAGGGCTTTCAGGGCACGATCAAGCGCTGGAACTTCTCGATGGGTGATGCGACGCACGGTAACTCGCTGTCGCATCGGTCGCCGGGCTCGATCGGTCAGCGCCAGACGCCGGGTCGCGTGTTTCCGGGCAAGAAAATGTCCGGTCAGATGGGCAACGTGAATCGTTCCTCGATGAACCTCGAAGTCGTGAAAATCGACACCGAGCGCCATCTGATCGCGATCAAGGGTGCGGTTCCGGGTGCTCCGGGCGGCCATGTGATCATCCGTCCCGCCGTGAAGTCGAAGTAAGGAGGACGCCATGGAAATCAATGTCATTGGCGCCAAGCCCGTAAGCTTGTCCGACGAAATCTTCGGCAAGGAATTCCGCGAGGACCTCGTGCATCAGGTCGTTGTCGCCTACCGCAATGCGGGGCGTGCGGGGACCAAGGCGCAGAAGACGCGCTCGGAAGTGAACGGCACGACCAAGAAATCCAAGAAGCAGAAGGGCGGCGGTGCGCGCCACGGCGCGCTCAAGGCGCCGATCTTCCGCGGTGGTGGTGTGACGTTCGCGGCCAAGCCGCGTAGCTTCGCGCAGAAGGTCAACCGCAAGATGTTCCGCGGTGCGATGATCTCGATATTGTCCGAGTTGAATCGTCAGGGTCGTCTCTCGCTGGTCGAGTCATTCGGCGTTGAACAGCCGAAGACGAAGTTGATGGCTGCCAAACTTGAAGAGCTGAAGGCGAGCGGCCGCGTTGTACTGGTCGCCGAGAATGCACCGGAAGCTCTATTTCTCGCTGCTCGCAACGTCCCGTACCTGCATGTCGTCGACGTTGCAGCGCTGGATCCGGTCAGCCTGGTTGGCGCGGACAAGGTTGTCATGACCGTTGAGTCGGTCAAGCGCATCGAGGAGTGGCTGGCATGAACGAGCGTCTTCTCTCCGTACTACGTGCGCCGCATATCTCTGAAAAGAGCGCGCGTCTGCAGGAAATCAACCAATACGTGTTCGTGGTCTCGCCGACCGCGACCAGGGCCGATGTAAAAGCGGCTGTCGAGGGACTGTTCAGCGTCAACGTGCAGTCAGTGAATCTGGTCAATGTCAAAGGCAAGGCGCGGGCTTTCCGCAATCGTGCTGGCATGCGCAGCAACAAGCGCAAAGCTTATGTGCGTCTCGCCGATGGTCAGACCATCGATGTTTCGGCCAAGGCGTAAGGTGATCCACCCATGGCATTGATTACAGTAAAACCAACCTCCGCTGGACGCCGCGCCGTAGTGCGCGTGTTCACCCCTGGGCTGCACAAGGGCGACCCGTATGGTCCGCTCACAGAGTCGCAGTCCAAGACCGGTGGCCGCAACCACTATGGCCGCATCACGACGCGGCACAAGGGCGGCGGTTCCAAGCAGAACTATCGCATCATCGACTTCAAGCGCGACAAGGAAGGCATTGCCTGCCGCATCGAGCGCATTGAATACGACCCGAACCGCACGGCGCACATCGCGCTTCTGCTGTTTGTCGACGGCGAGCGTCGCTATATCATCGCGCCGAAGGGCTCGAAGGTCGGCGATCAACTGATGTCGGGTCACGATGCGCCGATCAAGTCCGGAAATTCGCTGCCGCTGCGTAATATTCCGATCGGGTCGACCGTTCATTGCATCGAGATGAAGCCGGGTAAGGGCGCGCAGATTGCGCGTTCGGCCGGCGCCTCGGCGCAGCTGGTCGCTCGCGAACAAGGCTACGCCACGCTGCGTCTTCGCTCCGGCGAAATGCGCAAGGTGCCTGCCGAGTGCCGCGCGACGATCGGTGAAGTCGGCAATACCGAACACAGTCTGGAGAAACTCGGCAAGGCAGGCGCGAGTCGCTGGCGTGGTATACGCCCGACCGTCCGCGGCGCCGCGATGAATCCGGTCGACCATCCGCACG
>JBDSFA010000093.1:0-5164 GCA_039919785.1 Dokdonella sp.
GTTGTCGTCGCACAGGACATAGGTGCGATTGCCGTGCAGCACGCCCGGACGGCCCGCCGTGAGCGAGGCCGCATGATGACCTGTCGCGATCCCCTCGCCTGCTGCTTCAGCACCAACGATCGCGACAGCGCGATCGTTGAGGAACGCATGAAACAGGCCGATTGCATTCGAGCCGCCACCGACACAAGCCGTCAGCACATCCGGCAGACGTCCGTATTGTTCGAGCATCTGCGCACGCGCCTCGCGACCGACCACAGAATTGAAGTCGCGCACCATCTGCGGGTACGGATGCGGTCCGGCAACCGTGCCGATGATGTAGAACGTATCGGCAACATTGGTGACCCAGTCGCGCATCGCTTCGTTGAGCGCGTCCTTCAATGTCTTCGAGCCCGAAGTGACCGGCACAACGTGTGCGCCAAGCAGCTTCATGCGGTACACGTTGATCTTCTGCCGTTCGATGTCGACCTCGCCCATGTAGACGACGCAGTCGAGTCCGAAACGCGCACACACGGTGGCGGTCGCAACGCCATGCTGACCGGCGCCGGTCTCGGCGATGATGCGGCGCTTGCCCATGTGCCGCGCAACCAGGCCCTGGCCGATCGTGTTGTTGATCTTGTGCGCGCCGGTGTGATTGAGATCCTCGCGCTTGAGCAGGATCTGCGCACCGCCGATCTTCTTCGAGAGACGCTCGGCGTGATAGATCGGCGATGGACGGCCGACGTAATACTTCAGATCACGCTCGAACTCGGCGATGAACGCAGGATCTACGCGCAGAGATTCGTAGGCGCGGCTGAGTTCGGCCAGAGGCGCGATCAGCGTCTCCGCGACATAGGAGCCGCCGTAGTCGCCAAAGCGGCCACGCGCGTCCGGATAGGCAAAATAATCTTCGATCTGGTCCATCATGTTCTCAAGGGTTTGTTAGGGCGTCCGCGGCCTGCACCGCTTCGACGAAGCGACGCATCTTCGCCGCATGCTTGATGCCGGGCGCGGATTCGATGCCGCTGGATACGTCGACCGCATAGGGTCGCACGGCGGCTATCGCGCGCGCTACGTTATCGGGATCGAGTCCGCCTGCGAGCACGACCGGACGGCCGATATTGCGCGGCACACGCGACCACTCGAACGCTTCGCCGCTGCCGCCCATGGCACCGCCAATGTGGCTGTCGAGCAGGACGCCCGCGGCATCTGGGTGTTGCGCGGCGTAGGCAATTACATTGGTAACCGAACCCATCGGTATGGCCTTGAAGTACGGTCGCGCGAAGCTCGCTGCGAATCCGGCTGATTCGCTGCCGTGAAATTGCAGGATGTCCGGCTGCACCACCGCGATCACTTCCTCGATCCAGCTCGGCTCGTCGTCCATGAACAGCGCGACCGCTGTCACCAGCAGCGGCAAGGCACGCCGGATCGCACGCGCCTGAGTCACGCCGACAAAGCGCTGGCTCTTGCGCGTGAAGACGAGACCGATGGCGTCTACTCCCAGCGCGGCAGCGAGGCGCGCGTCCTCGGCGCGGGTGATGCCACAGATTTTGATGCGCGTCCTTGCCATGTTCAAAGGGTGACCTCGGCGGGAAGATTCCACTTGGCAGGATAGCGCGGCGCAAGAAATGTCAGGCCGGACGCGCGTGCGGTGGGTCCGGCAACACTGCGATCACGCCCTTGCAACAGGTCGGCCAACCATTGCGGCGCACGTTCGCCCCGACCAATCGGCAGCAGCGAACCGACGATGTTGCGGACCATGTGGTGCAGGAACGCGTTCGCCTCGATCTCGATCGAGACTTCCTCGCCCATGCGCGTGACCGTTATCTCGCGCACATTGCGCATCGGAGATTTCGCTTGGCACGCGACCGTGCGGAAAGCACTGAAATCGTGTTCGCCAATCAAGGCCTGCGCGGCCTGCTGCATTGACTCGACATCCAGCGGGGCGCGCTCCCAGGTTACGAAGCGCGCGCGCAACGCAGGACGGATCGGACGATTGAGTATCAGGTAGCGATAACGTCGCGCGCGAGCGCCGAAACGCGCGTGGAAATCGTCGGTTACGCGCTGCGCCCACAAGACGGCGACGGCGGGGCCAAGATGCGAAGTCGCACCGAGGACCCAGGCGCGATCAGTGCGTTCGGATGCGCTGTCGAAATGCACGACTTGGCAGCGAGCGTGCACACCCGCATCGGTGCGTCCAGCGCAGGTCACTTCAACGGCATGTGCCGCAACGAACGACAACGCCCTCTCGACGTCGCCTTGCACGCTGCGTCCGTGAGACAGCCGTTGCCAGCCGAAGAAGTCGGTGCCGTCGTATTCGATGCCGAGGGCGATGCGCAATGGCGGGAATCGAGAATGGGGAATCGGGGATAGTAGAACGAACAGCCCCGCTCTTACGATTCCCTACTCTCGATTCTCCATTCCCCGGTTTTCAGCGAATCTCGGCGATCAAACGATGCGCCTCGGCTTTCTGCGCGTCGCTGCCTTCGGCAACCACTTCCTCCAGCATCGAACGGGCTCCTTCCGGATCGCCCATGTCCATGTAGGCCTTGGCCAGATCGAGCTTGGTCCCGATCGCGTCGTCGCCGGCAAAATAGTCGTCATCCAACTCGGTTGCTTTGTGGGCTGCCGGCATGGCTGCTGCAGGGGTGCTCTGCGTCACGGGCGCCTCAAGATCCAGGGGCGGCAGGGAGAAGTCGAAACTCTCGTCATGCTTGGCTGCATGCGAAGGCGCGTCCGGGAAATCGTCATGACCGAGGTTGAAGCCCAGGTCCTCGTCCTCATGTGCGGGAGCGGCGACCGGCAAGCGACTCTGTGCGGTCACGTATTCGTCGTGAGCGTCGTGGCGCGGGCGTTCGAACGTGTCGGCATGCGCACTTGCAACCGCCGCATCGGTATCATCGAAATGCGCAACCCCTGAGAACAACGGGTTGTGCGGCGCAAGCTCCTGACCCATCGCCTGCGCTTCGAGCCACTCCGGCTGGTGCGCGTCATCGACCTGCGCATGCATGTCGGCCGCAGCGTCCTCGAAGCGGGCGACATCGCGTTCCGCGTAATACAAACTGAGCAGTTCGAGATGTAGACCCACGTTCGAGGGATCCATCTGCAGCTGTTCACGCAGGCTAGCCTCCTCTTCATCGAGTGAGCTGCCAGCAGCGGGCTTCAGCGGCGATTGGCCGAACGAATCGGCTATCGAGCCGCGACCATTGCCGACCGGCACCGGCTTGCGCTTGCGCAAGCCCAGTACACCGCCGAGCAGCAACAACACGCCCGCACCCAATGCAGCTGGTTTGACCCAGGGCGCCTCGTACCATGACGTTTCGGCCGGAGCCGGTGGCTTGACGGTACTGATCGGCTTGACCGCGGCTGGCACGGCCGGCTTCGGCTCCACGGGGATTGCCGCGGGTGATGTTGATGTCGTCGGTGGCGTCGCTGCCAACGGTGTCGTGGTCGACACAGCCGTCGCAGGTGGCGTCGTTGAAGTGGGCGCCGGGATAGTCGATGTTGGCGTCGTTGTCGATGCGCTCGTCGACGTCGGCGCGGACTTCGTGCCATCCGCCGGCGTCGCTGTGCTGCTGCCTGCTTCGCCCCAGATGTCCTGCTTATCGATCTTCGAGTTGGGCGTCGCCGCCGTCGATGACGGCGTCTTCGGCGGCGTTGCAGCGGTCGTCGTTGTTGCCGAAGGGGTCGTTGACGGCGTTGCCGAAACCGGAGCCGGCGGTGTCGTCACCTTTGGCGGAGTCGCCGTGATGGCGGTCGCTGGTGCGGACGCTGCTGGCAGCGGTAATGCGGGCGTTGCCGATTTTGTCGTACTCGCGGCCGGTTTTTCCTGCATCTGCTTGAGCTTCTGCTGCAGATCAGCGATCTCGGAATCCTTCAGGCCGATCAGGCGATCATTCTTGCTCTTGAGATCCTCCAGTTCCTTGACCCGCGATTTCAGCTCACCGGACTCCTGCTGCTGCGTGGTCAGGGTTTCCTTGGTACGCGCAAGTTCGGACTTCAGTTCGCTGGTTGCGGCAGCACTGCCGGCGCCGCTACCCGGGCGATCCGCCATCGCGATGCTGTCCTTGCCGACCTTCGGCGGAACCAAGGCGAGGTGCTCGTCGACCTTCGGAGCGGCAGACGCTTTCGGGGGCTTCGGTGGTGCAGTCGCAACCGTGGAGGATGCAGGTGTCTTGCTGCTACCGGCGTCGGCAACGCGAGTCGGACTTGCCCGTCCACCGCGCCAGTCCTCGATTTGGGCATGGACCTGGACGGCCGCTTCGCTTGCCGAACCCATCGCCTTGACTTCGTCGGCCGACGGAACACGCAGGATCGCGCCGCGCTTCAGTGCGTTGACGTTGTCCTTGTAGAACGCATTCGGATTGTTCTTCAGCAGTGCCAGCATCATTTGATCGATGTTGGTTCCGCTGACCCGGGTCGCGTGGGCAACCCCGGACAGCGTTTCACCCGCCGCTACCGGACCGTATTCGCCCGCGTTGACCTTGTGCGACGGCGAGGCCGCCACTTCTTCAGGTGCCCGAGTCGGCTTTGCGCGCGGAGCTGGCGGCGCAGCCGGGATTGGCGTTGACGCCGCTGGCGGACGAGATTCATGCTGCTTGACGGTTACCGTGCTGGGCGCCGAAGCGACCGCACTGGTGGTCGCCGCACCACGGGCTGGGGCGCTGACTGGCGGATCGAGCAGAACGGTGTATTCGCGCAGCAGTCGGCCCTTCGGCCAATTTGCCTCGACCAGGAAGTCGAGGTAGCTGTCGCGAACGATGTCCTTGCTGGTGACCTTGATCACCACCTCGCCGTTCGCTCCCTTGCCGAGGGCAAACTCAAGCGGAACGCTGAGATGCGAGCGGTTGATACCCACGCGCTCGAAATCTTCCGCCGCGGCAAGGTTCACCAGCAGACCCTCGGCTTCGCCGGCGGTGCCCTGGATGACCGGAATTTCCGCTTCAAGCGGTTGATTCAATTTGGATTTGACGTGAACGGGGCCGAGGCCCAGCGCCAGCGCATTCGTTCCGCCCAGCGCGAGCGCGATCGCAAGCGACAGTTGCAGCGGTCGTTTCATCTAGGCAAGCCCCCCAAGGCGCAAATTAAGTATGTGAGTCGAGAACTTCTCGAAACTGGCTTATAACACAACCGTAACTATAGATCACAGATACGTTTTCGCAAATAGCAGGGTCAGATCACAGATACG
>JBDSFA010000045.1:0-9812 GCA_039919785.1 Dokdonella sp.
CCGGAAAGAAAAAGAGCCAAGGGCAAGGGAGACTTCCATGGCGTATGAAGGTCGACATCGGCTGGGTGATCTGTTCAAAAGCCGTCGCGAGCGAGGATTGCCCGGTCTTCCAACCTTGTCCGTCACAATGAACGATGGCCTTGTGGACCGGAGCTCGCTTGATCGAAAAACCGATTCGGCTCTGAGTGATGAAGAACATTTGTTAGTCCGCGCGGGCGACATCGCTTACAACACCATGCGCATGTGGCAAGGTGCATCTGGAATGGCTCACAAAGACGGCCTAGTAAGTCCGGCCTATGTCGTGTTGGCACCGAAGGCGGCAATTGACTCTCGCTTTGCGTCATATCTATTTAAGTCGCAACGCATGATCTATCTGTTCTGGGCCTATTCGTATGGCCTAACCGCGGACAGGTTGCGGCTCTACTACAGAGACTTCGCGCGTATTCCGACGACCGTTCCAGCGATCCAAGAACAGAAGAAATTTGCTGCTGCTCTGGTTGCTTGGGACAAGTCAATCATGGTCGTTGAAAAGATGCTCAAGAACCTTGTTCGACAGAGACTTGGACTCTTCTATGGACTACTAGATGGTCAGTTCCTCCAGAAGCCACGGCGCCAAACAATCAAAGTGCCACGTCTCGAATCTGCCACGATCGACAGTCAGGAAAATAAAGGAAGTTTTCCTGAATCTGTACAACCCGGAATTCCGCGATTGCAGCCTACGCCGAGGGGCTGGCGGCGTAGGTGTCTAGGCCTTTACCTGAGTGAGGTCAGGCGTCCTGTCGACTTAGAGCAGGATCGTCAGTACACCCTCGTTACGGTAAAACGGTCGCGTGGCGGCGTGCAGCAACGGAGCGTATTGCGAGGATCAGAAATCAAGACAGCCACACAATTCTATATCAGAGAGGGAGACTTCCTGATCTCAAGGCGTCAGATCGTGCATGGCGCATGCGGCATTGTTCCGTCCGAACTCGATGGAGCTATTGTTTCAAATGAATACATCGCATTCACTGCCAACGAAGGGCTGAATATGCGCTTTCTGAGATACCTATCGGAATTGAAGTACTTTCAGCAAACGTGTTTTCACTCGAGCGTCGGCGTGCATGTTGAAAAGATGATCTTCAGGGCGGAACGATGGCTCAGATGGCCTTTCAATATTCCGCCAATCTGTGAGCAAGAAGGTATCGCCGCGATCCTTGATGATGCCACCGCCGAAGTCGACGCTGCGTCGCGCCAATTGGCGGCATTGCGCAAGGAAAAACTGGCTCTAATGCAGCAGATCCTCATGAGCAACGGCCGTGCCACGTTCGACTCTGTGGCGTGAGGATGCATTAGTGACCCCCGAGCCCCGCGAGCAATACAGCAGCCATATCCCCGCGCTGAAAACGCTGATGTCGCTGGGCTGGGAGTTCCTGTCCAAGGTCGATTGCCTCGCCAAGCGTGGCAGCACGCGCGAGCTGATCCTGCGCGCCGAGCTGATCGCGGTGCTGCAGCAGCGACGCTTCGAGTACAAGGGAACTTCGTATCCTCTGTCGGCCAATGCGATCGAGCAGATCGTGCGCGAGTTGTCGGCACCCGGTCTCAACGAAGGGCTGCTGGGCGCGAGCGAGAAGCTGTACGAGAAGCTGTGCCTGGGCATCACGGTCACCGAGTTCATCGACGGCAAGCGGCATGCGGCGACGATCGCGGTGATCGACTGGAACGATCCTTCGCAGAATACATTCCATGTCACCGAGGAGATGGAAGTCGCCAGCGCGGATGGCACGCACACGCGTCGGCCGGATATCGTGGGTTACGTCAACGGTCTGCCACTGGTCGTGATCGAGGCCAAGCGACCCGATCCCGCCACACACGGCAAGGATCCGCTCGACGTCGGCATCAGCCAGCATCTGCGCAACCAGAAGAACGATGAGATCCCGGCGCTGTTCGTCTATTCGCAATTGCTGTTGTCGATCAATGGCAGTGACGGCCGCTACGGCACGACGCGCACCGGGAAGAAATTCTGGTCGCGCTGGCGCGAGGAGCTGATGCCCGAATCAGAACTTGCACGCATCAAGTCGGCGTCGCTGGATGCGCAGCAGCGCAACGTGCTGTTCGCCGACAAGCCGGCCGCCACTCGCGCCTATTTCGACATGCTGTGGTCGCAACCGGAGCTGGTCACCGATCAGGACCGCCTGCTCATCGGCTTGTTGCAGCGCGATCGATTGCTGGAATTCGTGCGCCTGTTCCTGCTCTACGACCGCAAGTTCGGCAAGATCGCTGCGCGCTATCCGCAGGTGTTCGGCATCAAGGCCTTGATCGCGCGCATCAACGGTCGCCGCCCGGATGGTGGTCGCCTCGGCGGCGTGCTCTGGCACACCACGGGTTCGGGCAAGTCGCTGACGATGGTGTTCCTGTGCAAGGCGCTGTTGCTGCACCCGTCGATGAAGCAATGCCGCATCGTGGTGGTCACCGATCGCGTGGATCTTGAAAAGCAGTTGTCCGGCACCTTCGTCGACAGCGGCGCGTTTGGCTCGGCCATTGCCACCCGGCGCGATGGCGAGCAGGCCAAGGC
Organism: Dokdonella sp.; assembly: GCA_039919785.1. Taxonomy (GTDB): domain Bacteria; phylum Pseudomonadota; class Gammaproteobacteria; order Xanthomonadales; family Rhodanobacteraceae; genus Dokdonella_A. The sequence continues at coordinate 2,552 of JBDSFA010000045.1, forward strand.
GCGATCGGGCAAGGAGCTGGCGCTGCGCATCGGCAAGGGCAGCGAGCGCATCCTGTTCACCATTCTCAACAAGTTCAACACCGCTTCGAAGCAGCCTGAGTGCTACAACCCGACCGAAGACATGGTCGTGCTGATCGACGAAGGCCACCGCAGCCAGGGTGGCGAGAACCACGAACGCATGCGCAAGGCGCTGCCGAACGCGGCCTTCGTCGCCTTCACCGGCACGCCTTTGCTGAAGCAGGACAAGACCACCAACAAGTTCGGACCCATCGTCCACGCCTACACGATGCAGCGCGCGGTGGAGGATCAGACCGTTGCGCCCCTGCTATACGAGGAACGCAAACCCGAGCTCACCGTCAACGCCAAGGCGATCGACAACTGGTTCGAGCGGATTACTGGCAACCTGACCGAAAAACAGAAGTCCGACCTGAAGCGCAAGTTCGAGAACAAGGGCGCCATCTACGGTTCGGACAATCGCATCGAGCTGATTGCCTGGGACATCGCGGCGCACTTCAACGCCAACATCAAGGCGCTGGACATGGGGCTGAAGGGGCAGGTGGCGGCCGACAGCAAGCTGTCCGCGGTGCGCTACCACAAGCACCTGATGGCGACGGGTTTGGTGAGCGCCGCAGTGGTGATTTCCCCGCCGGATACGCGCGAAGGTCACGAAGACGTGGATGAGTCCGAAGTGCCCGAAGTGCAGCAGTGGTGGAAACATCATGTCGGCGAGGATGCGCAGGCCTGGGAGCGCAAGGTGATCGAGGACTTCGCGACCGATGGCGCTCCGGATCTCCTGATCGTCGTCGACAAGCTGCTGACCGGTTTCGATGAGCCGCGCAACGCCGTGCTCTATATCGACAAGCCGTTGAAGGAACACAACCTGATCCAGGCCATCGCGCGCGTGAACCGGCTGCACGAGGAAAAGCAGTACGGCCTGTTGATCGACTACCGCGGCATCCTCGAAGAACTGGATACCTCGATCCGTCGATACCAGGATCTTGCCAAGCGCACGCAGGGCGGCTACGACATCGACGATATCGAAGGGCTGTATCAGTCGATGGAAACGCAGTACAAGCGACTGCCGATGCTGCACGACCGGCTATGGGTGATCTTCGCCGCGGTGAAGAACCGGCAGGACCGCGAGCAATACAGACAGATCCTGATTCCGCACTACGCCGAGGATGTGGACGGTCACAGTTACGACACCCGTCAGAAAATCCGCGACGATTTCTACAGCGCGCTCACCGAATTCGGTCTTTGCCTGAAACTGGCGCTGGCATCGCGCTCGTTCTTCGAGGACGGCAGCTTCACCGAGCAGATGATCAGCGACTACAAGGAGGATCTGCGCTGGTTCATTGCGCTGCGGATGATCGCGAAGCAGGATGCGCAGGAGACGGTCGACTACAGTGCCTATGAACAGCAGATCAGCCGACTGGTCGACAAACACGTGGTCGGCAACGCGATCCAGGAGCCCGCGGGTGTGTACATCGTCGGCGAACTGGGGCGCGAACCGGAGCCGGAAAACTGGTCCGAGGAAAAGACCCGCAACGAGACCGATCTGATCCGTACCCGGGTCAGGAAAACGATCGAGCAGGAGCTGGCGGACGACCCGTACGCGCAGCAGGTGTTTTCGGACATGCTCAAGCGTGCCATCGCCGAGGCGGACGCGTTGTTCGATCATCCGGTGAAGCAGTACGCCTTGTTCCGTGCGTTCGAGCAGCGGCTCGACAAGCGCGAGCTCGAAGGCATGCCGGCCGAACTGGCCGACAGCGCGCACGCGCGTGCGTACTACGGCACGTTTCGAATTGCGCTGGGTGATGAGGCGTTTGCTGCAGCGGCAGCGGGCGAGCGGTCTGCTTTTGTCGATGAGGCGCTGGCGATCGAACGGGCCGTCGATCAGGCCATTGCGGAGCACTCGCTCAATACCGAAGACATCGAGGCAAACATCCGCAAGGCGCTGCTGCCTCGCCTGTTCAAGCTTGTGGGGATGGACAAGGCAAAGGAAATCATCGAGCGGGTCCTGCAGGTCGTCCACGTGGGTCTCAGTCGCAGAAACCGCGCATGATCGAGCAGACACTGCACTATGGCGTTGAGCGCATCCGCTATGGCGTGACCTTTCGCTCGGGCCTTGCACACAAGCTTGCCATTCACGTGTTGCCCGATGGTCGGGTGAGCGTGGAAGCGCCCGTCGGCGCCGGACTTGACGAGATCAAACGCGCCGTCGCACAGCGGGCGCGCTGGCTGACTTCGCATTTGCGTGACGTCGCGCTTCGCCGTGTGGAAGTCTGGCCCAGAGAGTACGTCAGCGGCGAGAGCCATCTGTATCTTGGGCGGCGCTATCTGCTGAAGGTGCGCACGAGTCTTACCGAAGACCCGTCAGTATCCTTGCGCCGTGGCCGGTTCGAAGTCGTCGCGAAAAGCCGCGATGGCACCTTGATCGGAGGGATGCTGTGGGAATGGTACCGCTCGCGGGCGCGGCTGCTTTTCGCGGAAACACTGGAACGCATGGCCGATCAACTTTCATGGGTCGACCACGTGCCGCAATGGAAACTGGTCGCGATGAAGCGCCAATGGGGCAGCTGCTCTCCCAGCGGCACGCTGAGCATCAATCCTCACCTCATCAAGGCGCCGCGAATTTGCATCGACTATGTGCTGCTGCACGAGTTGTGTCATTTGCGGATTCACGATCACAGCACTCGGTTCTATCGGCTGTTGACCCTGCATATGCCGGAATGGCATGTCATCAAGCAGCGGCTGGACAGCAATGCAGAGCGGTTTCTGGCGAGGTAATGGGAAATTGAAGAGCGCGCCGCAGTGGCAATGCACGAGCGTACCGGCTTCTTCTCTCAGAGCCTGCGCACCATCGCCACGGCGCAGGATAGGGACGCAAGGCGTCCAAGCCCTACCTCGGAATCAACGTCTCAATAAAGTCCCGAATATAAGCCTCGAACTCCTCATGACTCATCCGCGGCTGTCCAATCCGCGATAACTGCACGAACCCGACATAGGCGGAGTACGCAAGTCGCGCGCGGTTCGCCGCGTGGGTCGGATCGAAGCCGGCATGACGGAACGCTTCTGTCAAGAACGCGAGGCGGCGTTCCGAAACGCGTTCGATGACCGGCCCGATAAGGGGCTGGTCGAGGGTGCGGAAGAGGGCGGCGAGCACGGCGTGTGAGGGGCGCTTGTGGCTGACTTGGCGGATCAGTTCGCGCAGGCGTTCGCGCGGGTCGGCGATGGCTTCGGTCGGTGCGAGCACGCCTTGTTCGTCTTCGCGTTCCCAGCGGTCGAGGGCGGCCTGGATCAGCGCTTCGCGGGTCGGGAAGTGCCAGTAGAAGCTGCCCTTGGTGACGCCGAGTCGGCGTGCGAGCGGTTCGACTGCGACCGCGGCGAGGCCGCTTTCGGCGAGCGTGTCGAGCGCGGCCTGTTCCCAGTCAGCGGCGGACAGGCGGGCTTTGGGTTCGAGTTTGATCGGGTCGGCGCTCATCGTTCAAGTGTGCCTGAGGGACTCCCGGATGAGAACCATCCGCGTGGCCTAGGCATATGATTTACCGGCATTTCAGCTGAATATCAGGCAACGGTCGGCATCCTTGACTTGGCTTTCGAGGGCGTTCCATACTGTGGCGTATGGTATGGTTCGTCGCGGTCCCTCGAACATCGCTCGTAACGTCGCAAGGAGTCTTGTCGTGATTGCTTTTCTTCCCTTTCTCGCCGCCGTGCTGGTGTCACTGGGCGCGGCATTTGCTCGGGTGCGGCTGCTGCCGTGGTCGATAGCAACGGCGGTTGCGATCGTCGCGGCCGGTTACTTCGCCGGCTCATCCACGCTGGCGATCGCAATTCCCTTGGTGTTGCTGGCTCTGGTCGCGCTGCCGCTCAACCTGGTCGACTTCCGCCGCCGCACGCTGAGTGCTCCGCTGCTCGCCGCGTTCCAGAAGGTGACGCCGCAGTTGTCGCCGACCGAACAGATCGCGCTCGACGCGGGCACGGTCGGTTTCGAAGGCGAGCTCTTCAGTGGCAAGCCGGACTGGCGCAAGTTGCTCAAGCAGCCCAAGCCCGAACTCTCGGTGGAAGAGCAGGCCTTTCTCGATGGCCCGGTCGAAGAGTTGTGCGCGATGGTCAACGACTGGCAGATCACGCACGAGCTGGCTGATCTCACGCCGGAGATCTGGGAGTTCCTCAAGAAGAAGAAATTCTTCGGCATGATCATCCCGAAGGAATACGGCGGCCTCGATTTTTCCGCGCTCGCGACGTCCGCAGTGCTGCAGAAACTGATGGGCATCTCCGGTACGCTTTCCTCGACGGTCGGCGTGCCGAACTCGCTCGGTCCGGGCGAACTGCTCATGCATTACGGCACGCAGCAGCAGCGCGATTACTATCTGCCGCGCCTCGCCGATGGCCGCGAGATTCCGTGCTTTGCATTGACGGGCCCGTATGCGGGCTCGGATGCCACCTCGATTCCCGATTACGGCATCGTATGCAAAAGCGAGTGGAATGGCGCGAACGTGGTCGGCGTGCGACTCACGTTCGACAAGCGCTACATCACGCTGGCGCCGATCGCGACGCTGTTCGGCCTCGCTTTCCGCATGCACGACCCGGATCATCTGCTCGGTGACGTCGAGGACATCGGCATCACGCTCGCGTTGCTGCCGCACGACACGAAGGGACTGGAATACGGTCGTCGTCATTTTCCGTTGAACGCGGCGTTCCAGAATGGTCCGGTGCGCGGCAAGGATGTATTCGTTCCGCTGTCGCAACTGATCGGCGGCGAAGCGATGGCAGGGCAGGGCTGGCGTATGCTGGTCGAGTGTCTGTCGATCGGTCGCGGCATCACCTTGCCGTCGAACGCGGCGGGCGCGGTCAAGGCCGGTGCGATTGCCACCGGTGCGTACGCGCGTATCCGCAAACAGTTCGGCATCGCGATCGGTCGCTTCGAAGGTATCGAGGAAGCGCTGGCGCGCATCGGTGGCTACACCTATGCAATCAGCGCGCTGTCACGCAGCAGCGCCGCCGCCGTCGACCGCGGCGAGAAGCCATCGGTCCCGTCGGCGATCGCGAAGTACCACGCGACCGAACTCGGCCGCGAAGTCGCCAAGGACGTGATGGACGTGCACGGCGGCAAGGGCGTACAGCTCGGGCCAGGCAACTATGCCGGACGCGGCTGGCAGTCCGCGCCGATTGCGATCACCGTCGAAGGCGCGAACATCATGACGCGCAGCCTGATGATCTTTGGCCAGGGTGCGATCCGCTGCCATCCGTATGTGCTGCGAGAGATGGAATCGCTCAAGCTCGCCGACTATCGCGAGAAACTCAAGGCATTCGATGCTGCACTGTGGGGCCACGTCGGTTTCGCGATTTCCAATGCGGTTCGCAGCTGCGTGCTGGGTCTTGCGTTTGGCAAGATCGGCAATGTGCCGGGTGACGCGTACACCAAGCGCTATTACCGCAAGCTCAATCGCTACGCGGCGACGCTCGCGCTGGTCGCCGATACCTCGATGCTGGTGCTCGGCGGCAAGTTGAAGTTCAAGGAGAAAATCTCCGCGCGTCTCGGCGACGTGCTGTCGAATCTGTACATCGCCAGCGCCATGCTCAAGCGCTATGAGGACCAGGACCGCCCTGTTACCGATCAGCCGTTGCTGGCGTGGGCGTTCCACGATTGCGTGTACCGCATGCAGAACGCGCTCGATGGCGTGCTGCGCAATTTCCCGGTGCGTCCGGTTGCTTGGTTGCTGCGCGTGCTGGTGTTTCCGCTCGGCCGTCGTGAGCTGCCGCCGTCCGATCGCCGCGGTCATCGCGTCGCGGCGATCCTGTGCGCGCCGAACGAAGCGCGCGATCGACTCGGCGAGTGGGTCTATCTCACGCCGAACGCGAACAATGCGATTGGGCGCATGAATGCGTTGCTGCCAGAAGTGATCGCCGCGGAGCCGGTGGAACGCAAGTTCCTCAAGGCGGTCAAGGCCGGCGAGATCGCCGGCTACGACTACGACACGCAGTTGGCGAATGCGCAAGCGAAGGGTGTGATCGATGCGGCCGAGCGCGCGTTGCTTGCGCGCGTGCGTGCGGCCGCGTTCGAGTTCATTTCGGTCGACGATTTTGATCCGGCGGAACTCGCATCGGCCAAGCGCAGCAAGCCGGCATCGCTGCGCTCGGTGGCGTGACCGTGCTTCACCTCTCCCTACCGTGGAGAGGTCGCCGCGCCTGCGGCGGGTGCGGGGGACCGTCGCGATGCACTTCAATCATGTGTGTTCGCACGTCGCCCCCTCACCCCGGCCCTCTCCCCGGAGGGGAGAGGGAGAAAGGCCTATTCACCTCTCCCCAGTGTAGAGAGGGAGAAAAGCCTATTCACCTCTCCCCAGTGTGCTTGTCGGTGGCACCAAGGATCGTCTGAGGATCAACACGTGAGTTCGCAAGCACTCCAGTTGTTTCGCCGCTTTGGCAAGTCGTCGTGGGGCCGCTGGTTGGTCTCGCGCGCGATCTGTCGGCGTGCACCCTATTTCGCGTCGATAGCGCCGCGCATCGAGCTGCTGGAAACGGGTCGCTGCGTCGTGCGCGTGAGCGACCGCCGTGCCGTGCACAACCATATCGGCACCGTGCATGCGATCGCGTTATGCAACATGGCCGAACTCGCCGGCGGTCTCGCCACCGACGCTGCGATTCCCGATTCGATGCGCTGGATTCCCAAGGGCATGTGCGTGCGCTACCTGCGCAAGGCCGTCGGTACGATGACGGCGACCGCGCAGGTGCCGCCAATCGCGGAGAGCTCGGGCGGTGCCGACGTGCTTGCTCATGTCGATGTGCGTGATGGCAGCGGTGAGATCGTGTTCGATGCTGACATCACGATGTGGCTGTCTGTGCGCAAGTCCTGACGCGTCGCCCGGTTCACGCCGCCTCCGTGCGGAGCCTTTGAAAGCGACCTCATTGGAACAGGTCCTGCTGCGCATCACGTCGCGTGTCGCTTTTCCCGCAGGCTCAAGAAGAACACAGCGGCGCAGTCAGCACCGCAGGGGCGTTCGGATCCGGCGTCGCACCCACGGCAAACAATCCGTTCGGAAAGTCGAGATCCAGTTCGAGATCCGGCGCCTTGAAGACGAGCGGACTTGTGCTGCCATCGGGTTTCGCGGTGATCGCCAGTTCGATCGAAGCCGGCGGTCCCGACACAGGGCCGGTATTGAGGACGATCGTGCGCGCAATCGCATCAATGGTCGAAATCAGCGGCACGCTGCCGTTCAATGTCGCGACGACGCCGATCGCCTGGGTCATGTCGATG
>JBDSFA010000110.1:0-11935 GCA_039919785.1 Dokdonella sp.
TCAAGTCCGGCGCGATCTTGAGCAACATCGGCTTGCGCGCGCCGTGCTTTGCGCCGAGACGTTCCTGCGCTTCGCGCAGCGTGCCGATGAAGCGCTTCAGCGTTTCCTCTTCCTGCAGGTCGCGCAGACCCTGCGTGTTCGGCGAGGAGATGTTCACCGTGATGTAGCTGGCGCGCGCGTAGACGCGTTCGAGGCAGAAAAGGTAATCGTCGATCGCGCGCTCGTTCGGCGTGTCCTTGTTTTTGCCGATATTGATGCCGAGCACACCGGAAAATCGTGCACGCTCGGCATTGCGCACCAGCGCATCGACGCCGCCGTTGTTGAAGCCGAGACGATTGATCACGGCCGCGTGTTCGGGCAGGCGGAACATGCGTGGTTTCGGGTTGCCCGATTGCGCACGTGGCGTGGTCGTACCGACTTCGATGAAGCCGAAGCCAAGGCTGGCGAGCGCATCGATGTGCGCGCCATTCTTGTCGAGTCCGGCAGCGAGCCCGACGGGATTCTCGAAGCGCAACCCGAACACTTCCACCGGCAGCGGCTTTGCTTTCGCGGCCAGGAGCGGATTGAGACCGGTCCGATACGCCGCCTCGATCGAGGTCAGGCCAAGATCGTGCGCGCGCTCTGCATCGAGGCAGAACAGAAAGGAGCGGGCGAGGGTGTACATGGTTTTCAATTCATCCGGCCGAAGTAGAGGCGCGTGTCGTGGCCCAGCGTGATTTTCCCTTCGATCGCGCAGGTATCGAACAGCGCGCGAAGCGCTGCACGCTTGCGTGCATGTGTGGGGATGCTGGATGCACGCAGGATTCGGTGCTGACGCAGGTAGGCTGTCCACGCGGGCGGATAACCCGGTCGGTAGCGGACATGGTCCTCGACGCGATTGCTGAAGCGCTCGGTCCGATTGCGGGAAACCGTTAACGCGATTCCCGTTTGGGGAGGCTCAGTGCCCAAGATGCGCCAGGAAAGCAAGACCGCCAAGGAACGCGAACACCACGAATACGAAGGCGATCACGATCAGGATGTGCGCCCAGCCGAGGATCAGCCCCGTCAGCGCCATACCGTTGCCTTCGATGCTGCCTGCGGGTGCGCGTCGGATTTCGCTGCGCGCCGCGTGGCCGAGGATGATTGCAGCGAAGGCGCCAATGAACGGCAGCAGGCACCAGGACAGAATGCCGAATGTGAGGCTGGCGACCGCGGTGCCGCTGGTGCGGGGATAGGTACTCATGGCTGGATTCCAACCTGCAAAGATGTGAAACCGGAGCAGGCTCCGAATGAAGTGTCGAAGCGCGCGGCGCGCGCTATCGGTCGCTATTGATCCTCGAATCCATCCGCGAAAATCGTGTCGCCGATCAGCTTGACGAGGCCGATATGGAAGTGATTTCCAGCGTCGAAAGCAGCGATGCTGCTGACGTAGATACTGCCGTCAGGTCCGATCACCATGCCGGTACCCTGGTCGCCGAAATCCGTTGCGGGTGGCAGCGTGCTCGATACCGTGAGTTTGCCGCCCGTGCCGAACGAAGGGTCCAATTGACCGTCATGCGTGAGGCGAGCGAGGGATATCGTGTAGGGCTGCGAACCGCCCGATGAAAAGCCCGCCGCGAGCAGTCTGCCCTGGCCGTCTTCCACAATCTTGACCGGAGCATCGGCGAATCCGCCACCGAGATCGAAAGGAATGACCTTGCCGCCGTTGTCGCCAAACGATGTATCCAAGGTACCACTGGGGGTCAGCTTGAAGATGCCGTAATCGTAGTTGGTGAGGGCGGGCGTCAGCGCCATCACGCCAGCGGTGATGATGGAACCGTCGGACAAAACCGTGGAGCTCAGTCCTTCATACGCTTGATAGCTGATCACGCCCGGATCGAAGAACAGAATTCCGCCGTTGCCGAAAGTCAGATCGGGCTGACCCGATGCGGTCAGGCGTGCAAGGACCCAACTGATTGCACTTCCGCCCGGGCTCGCCGCGCCAGTCAACAGAATGCGGCCGTCAGGCTGGATCTTGACATCGAAGGCGAGTGAACTCATTCCGGCAGGGCCGAAATCGATGGTGGCGGTGCCCGACCCATTGAACGAGGTATCACGCGATCCGTCCGTGTTGAGGCGCGCGACGGCGGTCCTCGTCGCCGTCGAATCGACGGGGGCTCGTCCTGCGGCTACGATCTTGCCATCACTCTGCAGCGCGCATCGCACGGCAATATCGCCGCGGCTGCCTACAGCTCCAAGGTCGAACGCAACCGTTGCCTTGCCGTCGCCGCTGAATTGTGAATCGAGGGCTCCACTCGACAGCAGCCTCGTCACGCCCATGTCGGAGTCGCCGAACATCGGGTCGCCACCCGCGTCGCCGCATACGACGATCCGTCCGTTGGGTTGCAGCAAAACGGAACTGGCGACGTCGTTGTTCGTGCCACCAAGATCGAACGGCACGATCGTCTGACCCTGCGTGCCGAAATTGGTATCGAGCGTGCCATTCGCGTTGAGGCGCAGCACTCCAAAGTCGGTTGAAGGGGAAGAAGCGGCCGTATTGTTGACTGTCGCCGAGACGACGATTTTGCCATCGCCCTGGACGACGACGTCGACGAAGTCGACGAAGCCTGAGGCGATGTTGAGCGAAGGCGAAAAAGCGAGCTGTTCGCGTCCCTTCGTGCCGAAGGCGTTGAAGTAGTCACCATCGCGCGCATCGGCTGTCACGGACGTCGTCGCGATCGCCACCGCACCCAGAGCAATATGCCGGATATTCATTGCCATGCCATCCACCGTGAAGTGCGCGGATGTTATCACCGAACCCAACTGGCACGATTGCGGCACCGCTGTGCAGCGCGCGTATGCGCACAAGCCGCCGCGCACCCGTTCAGCTGTATCGTGCGGCAATTTTCGCGGCCAGGATGGAACGGCTCATCGATGCATCGCATCGTGGCGCGAATACCCTCGATGTTTGGTCAGCTCGGGCGGCGCTCGCGGGAATTGCACGACTGGGCCGGTGGCGGTGGCGCGAGGCGGCAGCGCGACCGGGCCGCTGCACCGATCGGGCCCGGCGATTTCACCAAAACGTCGCGCGCTTCTGGAATGTGGAGGGCTCATGAACACGATTTTTCGCGAAAATGGCGGGTCTGAGTTACCCGTCAACTACGCGATGCACAAGCCCACTGATGACATTCATGAGTGGGCTTGCGCGCGCGGTCAAAACTCGAACTTGATCCCCTGCGCCAGCGGCAGCGCATCGGAGTAGTTGATCGTGTTGGTCTGGCGGCGCATGTAGACCTTCCATGCGTCGGAGCCCGACTCACGGCCACCGCCGGTTTCCTTTTCACCGCCGAACGCGCCGCCGATTTCCGCGCCGCTGGTGCCGATGTTGACGTTGGCGATGCCGCAGTCCGAACCCGCCGCTGACAGGTACTGTTCGGCCGACTTGAGATTTTGCGTGAAGATCGACGAGGACAGACCCTGCGGTACCGCGTTCTGCAATGCGATCGCGTCGTCGAGCGACTTGAACGACATCACGTAGAGAATCGGTGCGAAGGTTTCAGTCTGCACGACTTCGTCGGAATTCTTAAGGCCAGTCACGATCGTCGGCAGCACGAAGTTGCCCTTGCGATCAGTCAGCGCTTCGCCGCCGGTGGCGATCTTGCCGCCGCTCGCCTTCGCTTTCTCGACGGCCGCGACGTACTGGTCGACTGCCGACTTGCTGTTGAGCGGACCCATCAAGGTGGTCGCCTGGGTCGGATCGCCGATCTTGGTTTCAACCTGCTTGTAGGCCTTGACCAGGGTCGCGACGACATCGTCGTGGATGGATTCATGCACGAACAAGCGGCGCGTCGATGTACAGCGCTGGCCGCAGGTGCCGACCGCGCCGAACACGATTGCCGGGATCGCGATCTTCATGTCAGCGCTCGCATCGACGATGATCGCGTTGTTGCCGCCGAGTTCGAGCAGTGAGCGACCCATGCGCTCGGCAACCTTCTCGCCGACTGCACGGCCGACCTTGGTCGAACCGGTGAAGCTGATCAGCGGAATGCGGCGATCGTCGACGAAGGTCGATGCGAGATCGGTGCCGGCATCGTTGAACAGGAAGAAGATGTCCGGGAAGCCCGCGGCCTTGAGCGCCTCGTTGCAGACCTTCATCGACGCGATCGCCGACAGCGGCGTCTTCGGCGACGGCTTCCAGATCGTGATGTCGCCGCAGATCGCCGCAAGGAACGCATTCCACGCCCACACAGCGACCGGGAAATTGAACGCGCTGATTACGCCGACCAGGCCGATCGGATGCCACTGTTCGTACATGCGATGACCCGGACGTTCCGAGTGCATCGTGTAGCCGTAAAGCATGCGCGACTGGCCGACCGCAAAATCGGCGATGTCGATCATCTCCTGCACTTCGCCGTCGCCTTCGGGCTTGATCTTGCCCATCTCCAGCGCGACCAGGCTCCCAAGCGCATCCTTGTGCTTGCGCAGCGCATCGCCGCAGAGGCGAATGGCCTCGCCACGACGCGGTGCCGGCGTCGTGCGCCAGACCGCGAAGGATGCCTGCGCGTGGCGAACGATCGCCTCGTAGTCGCTTGCGCTGGAGGCGTGCACGTCGGCGATGACTTCGTTCGTGCTCGGGTTGACTGCCTGCACGACGCCGGCGTCGGTGGTCTTGGACCACTCGCCGTTGCCGAGGTAGGTGCCGGAATTGGTCTGGCCGAGGCCGAGGGCCTTCAGGATCTGCGCGGACATGAAAACTCCAAAGTTCAATGAGTTGCCGCCGGGAGGTAAGTCCCGGTCTGGCTAAACCGTCGATTATAGCAGGGCCGGGCGACGGGCCCCGGTGCAACGCGCTCAGCCGAACTGGAACGCCGAAACTGCCTTGCCGAAGATGCGGTCTTTGTAGGTGCGCCGACCGCGATCCGCACCTGCGGCGCCCGCAACGACCATCAGCGGCAGCAGGTGTTCGGCGCGTGGGTGGCAGGCGAGCGCGGCCGGCATTTCTTTCCACGCGACCAGATGCGCATCGCGCGCAGCCGGATCGGCGTTCTCGACTGCCCGTGTCAGCGCGGCATCGAACTGCTCCGCCGCTTGCACGGTTGGTGCGTCGGCTGCGAAGAACTCGCGCAGGTTGTGGTAGCTCATGCCACTGCCGACGATGAGGACGCCTTCGTCGCGCAACGGCGCAAGTGCGCGACCTATCGCAAGGTGTGCCGCGGGATCGAGCCCTGCCTTGAGCGAAAGCTGCACGACCGGAATGTCGGCATCCGGATACATCAGCAGGAACGGCACGAACACGCCGTGGTCGTAACCGCGCGCAGTGTCTTCGGCCGAGGCGATACCGGCCGAGCCGAGCAAGGAACGGACACGTGCCGCGAGTGTGGGCGAACCTTCGGCCGGATAGGCGAGGCGATAGGTGTGTTCGGGAAAGCCGTAGTAGTCGAACAGCATGCCCGGCGTGGCGCCGCTGTTCACGACCGGGTCTGCGGCCTCCCAATGCGCTGAGATCACGAGAATGGTTTTGGGGCGCTTACCCACGGCGGCGTTAATGCTGCGCAAGTACGCGGCCATGCCGTCCCACAGATGCGGCGCGTTCGCCGGCGGATCCATGAAGAAGCAGGGGCCACCGCCGTGTGGGATATACAAGGCGGGCAGGCGAGGGGTGGCGGAGTTCATGGTTCCTTCTTCCGATGGAAGCGAGGGTCATCAGATGGTGGCGCGCGACGTATCTCGCAAGCCGGATTCCGCGCATTGCCGTCGCGACAATGGGCTGCGCGCTGTCGAGACGCTACAATTGCCGATCACGGCCCCGTAGCTCAGCTGGATAGAGCGCGCCCCTCCTAAGGGCGAGGTCGCCCGTTCGAATCGGGCCGGGGTCGCCAATCGTTGCGCGACGGGAGTTTTTTCGAGCCCTGCAGCGACTCCCCGACGGAACTGGCGCATGCTCCACGGAAAGAAAATCGCCGTCGTGATGCCCGCATATCACGCGGAAAAGACGCTGGAAGCGTGTCATGCCGCGATTCCGCGCGACATCGTCGACGTCGTGCTGCTCGTCGACGACGCGAGCAATGATGCGACAGTTGCGGTTGCGCGGCGGCTTGGCATCAAGACGCACCGGCATCCGGCGAACCGCGGTTATGGCGGCAACCAGAAAAGCTGTTACGCGCTCGCGCTGGCCGAGGGCGCTGATATCGTCGTGATGCTGCATCCGGATTACCAGTACGAGCCGAAACTGATCACCGCGATGGCGGCGATGGTGGCGTCGGATGTTTACGACGTGGTGATCGGTTCGCGCATCCTCGGCAACACCGCGATTGCGGGCGGCATGCCGCGCTACAAGTATTTCTTCAATCGAGCGTTGACCGCGGTGCAGAACCTGATCGCCGGCTCAAAGCTGTCCGAGTTCCACAGCGGCTATCGCGCGTTTTCGCGGCGCGTGCTCGAGACCTTGCCGCTCAACGCGAACTCGGATGACTTCGTGTTCGACAACCAGATGCTGATGCAGGCGCTTGCGTTCGATTTCCGTCTTGGCGAAATTTCCTGCCCGACCAAGTATTTCGCCGATGCGAGCGAAATCAATTTCCGGCGCTCGGTGATCTACGGTCTTGGTGTGGTCTGGACGACGCTTGTGTACCGCGCGTGGCGGTGGAAGCTGTCGCGCTCGCGTCTGTTTTCCAGCGATGCGGCGTTGCGCTTGCAGCCGATGGTTGCCGAGGCGTCGTCGCCTTGTTGAGCGCACGCGACGCGTCGCGCGAACGCGGTGCCTGGGCGTGGTGGCTGCTCATGCTCGTCGCGCTGGGGGTTGGTGTATTCCTGCGTTATTGGCAGTTGCGTTCGCAGATGCTGATCGACGACGAGTGGCATTCCGTGCGCATGCTCATGCGCGCCGATGCACATGGCATTGCCTCGCACTTTGGTCTTGCCGACTATTGCATACCGCTGACGCTGTACTACCGCTGGCTCTACGAGCACGCCGCGCTCGACGAATGGTCGATGCATGTGCCGCTGCTGCTAGCAGGTATCGCGCTGCTCTTCATCGCGCCGGCTCTTCTGCGCCATCGTGTGTCGCTGCCCACGCGCGCGATCTGGACGGGCCTGCTTGCGATTTCACCGGCGCTGGTCTACTACAGCCGCACCGCGCGGCCGTATGCGCTGCTCGCGCTGCTCGGCGTGGTTGCGCTCGTAGCGTTTCGCAACTGGCACGAACGAAGGGAAGATCGGCGCCAGTGGGCGTTCGTCTATGTCGTGGCGACGTTGCTCTCCGGCTGGCTGCATCTGCTGTCGCTGGTGTTCACGCTATGGCCGTTTGCTTACTACGGCGTTGGCGCGTTGCTCGCCTGCCGACGCACGCAGACGCGCGCGCAAGCGCAACGCGCGCTGGCCGCGATGCTTGTTCTCGGCACGATCACGCTGATCGCGCTGGTGCTCGTGCTTGCTGCGCCGCTCAACAACGACTGGGCGGCGATGTCCGGAAAGGCGGGTGCGGACAGTGTGTCGATGGCGAGCTTGTACCGGACGGTGTTGATGGAGCTAGGCATTGCGAATGCAGTTCTGTGTCTGGTGGTTGTCGCCTTGTTCGTGCTTGGTATTTGGCGGCTATGGCAGCACGATCGCGAATTCGTCGGACTGACGCTTGGCGCGAGCCTGGTCGGCACGATCGTGATCTGTGCTGCCCGGCCTGCGTGGATCCAGCACGCACAAGTGCTGGTTCGATATGGTGCGCCGGTGCTGCCGTTCCTGTTGCTGTTCGTTGCCGCGGGTGCGACCGCCGTGCTCGAACGCGTGCGCTTGCCGGTGGTCGCCGTGATGATTGCTTTTTGCGCACTCGGCGGTCTGTTCATGGCCGGTCCGATGCCCGATTATCTGTATGCGCCCAACCAGTTCATGGCGCACGAGGTGTTCCAGTTCGACTACGACGCGCGTGAGAACCCGTATGCGACCCTGCTCAAGCTTGGTCCTGTTTCGCCGTTCTATCGCGAACTGGCGCAACGGCCGCCCGCAAGCGTGACCCTGATCGAGACGCCGCAGCGCGCACAGTCCAACTACATGCCCGATCCCTGGTTGCAGCAGATTCACAAGCAGAATGTGAAATACGCGCTGGCATCACCGGTGTGCGGCATCGGCGACTGGGATGAGTTTCCATACGATGCGAGCAACGCGAATTTCCGCCGGATGGGGAAACTCGCCGATATCCTCGATGGCGCGACGTACGGGGCCAACTATCTGGTGCTGCGCCTGCAGCCGTGGACGCTGCCAGCGGCGCCTGATTTCCCGTGGCCGGTCGCTTGGCCCGACATGCCGGCGTGCGTGGCCAAGGTGACGGCTCGATTGGGCGAACCCAGCTACCGTGATGATCAGATCGTGGTGTTCGCGCTCGCAGACAAGCACGCGCGAGAGGAACACTGAGACGCGGGCTGTCTCGCTGTCGATGCGGTCTCCCGAGGAGCTTTTCTTGTACAGTTCCGCACAAGGGAGACCCGCCATGGCCAGCATAGAAGCGCCTGTACCTCCGAGCCCGGAAGGGATGTCGTTTGATCAGGTTTACGAGCGCCTGCGTTCGATGGCGCAACGCGAACGCCATCGCTTTGCAGCCGGGCATACGTTGAATACGACGGCACTTGTGCACGAAGTCTATCTCGACATGTGCGCAGCGGGAGACCGCGGCGCCTCGCCGCGCGACTTCTTCGGCTATGCCGCCCGCTCGATGCGCAATCTGCTGATCGACCAGGCACGTCGGTGCCTGCGACCGAAACACGGGGGCGACATGCACCGCACCGGACTCGACTCGGATGCGTTGAAGGGCGTGCAACTGGACGCATCGACGGCGATGGAGCTGGTGGATGGAACGGCGTTGTTCGGCAACAACACCAGCGCCGAATTGTTGCACAGTCCGAACAATGCACAAGAGCTCGTCGTCGCGCAGTCCACCATTGCGGGAAACACAATTGGGGGCGCGGCGACCTTCCGCGGCGCCGTCGACTTCCATGCCACCAGTTTCAGGAACAGCATCCACTGGCAGCCGGGCAAGCAGGTCATCAGCGTGGTCAGCGGTACGACGGATGCGGCAGATTTTGAATATCTGCTGTCGAACGATCTGGCCGGCATCCCTGTCTCGACCCACAACCTGGTTGCCGATCCCTTGTTCGTCGATCCTGCCACACAGGATTTCCACTTGCAGCTCGCTTCGCCTGCGGTCGACTTTCTCGCGCCCACTGGCAATCAGACCGCCGATCACCTGCCGCGCTTGCGCGACCTCGCGTCGGTGGCGAATGAATTCGGTGCACAGGATCTGGGTGCCTACGAGCGTCAGTTCGATTGCGCCGACGACACCGTCTTCTGCAACGGTTTCGAATAACGGCCTGGCGGACTTGCGCGGCGCGCGCCGGTACTGTCGCTGAGTCAGTGCGCAGTAGCGGCTGCCGCAGCCGGCTCGAATGGAACCGCCGGCTGCGTCGGCAGATGTTTCTGCCACGCAGCTAGCTTTGCTTCGATGCTGGGAGATGTTGCCAGCTGCGGTTCGGAATGCTCCTCCTCCTTGTCCGCGTTCTCCCATTCGAAGACAGACTTCTTCGCCAGCTCGAACGCGTCGCGCAGCGATGTCGTCTTGTTCAATGCCTCGACCAGAAAGGCTCTGCCAAAATAGGTGATATCAGAATCGGCGCCACAACCGAACGAAGTCCGATCCGCGCGTGCCGAAGTCATCAGCATAGTCGAGTCGTCGCGCAGGGCGTCGACGAATCCGCCGGAATAGCACGCATTGACGACGATCACTTTCCAGCGGATACGCGGGCTCGTCTTGAGCGCATCGACGAGGTCGTCGGGCTCGATCTGATTCAGTGGCAGCGGATCGAGATCGACCAGCAGCTGATGGTTCTCCGATCCGTGCGAACTCAGATAAAGCAGCAGGATGTCCTCGGCGGGATCCATCTTCTTTGCGATCGCATCGAGTGTGCGATGCAGGTTGGTCCAGCTCGCGAGTGGGCGTGTGGTGACGGTTGCCGCGTTGTTCTCCAGTACGAGCACATGGCCGGCAGCATCAAAGCGCTGGCCGAACAACTGTTCCGCATATTCCGCTTCGTTGCGGAACACATCTTCTCCGGCGTCACCGGCGAACGCGACTACATACAAATCGACCTTTCCCGGCGTCTGCGGCGCGATTTTTGCGAGTGCTGCGTCGAGCAGGGCAGGCTGGTCGTACATGACCGCTTCAGCGTCGAAGCTCGGCGTTGGTTCGGTGTCGTCATCCGCGTCGGTTTGCGACTTGGCATCGTCCTGCGCGTCTGGGTCGGCGCTGTCCGTCAACGGCGCAATTTCGTCCGATGTGCTGGCGGCATTGAGGAGCAGGGGTGATTCAGGCAACCACCACCAGGCAGCCGCGGAAACGGCGTAGGCCAGCAAGGCAGCGCCGAGCACACGCAGCAATTGACGCGGACTGAGCCAATGTGCGATCGCGAGCAGGACGAGGAACCACCATGCGCGCGCAACGAAGGCAAGCACGATCGCAAGCAAGGCATGATCGTGCGCGAGCAACGCACGCGCTGCGTGCGCGAGTGGCCAGTGCAGGATGATGGCGATGACGATGGTCGCGGCAAGCAGGATCGAAGCCGTACCCCAGACGATATCGCGCCGCCGCGCCATGATGGCAAGAAGCCACGCCGCCACCAGAGTCAACAACGAATCGGCGAGTATGGTGAGGACCCCGGCAGGATCGAGTTGCCACGGCTGGGGGGTGTCGATCAATGCAATGCCGAGCGTGACCGCGAGATAGAGCGCGATCATCGCCATGAACACGCCGGCGCTAGCGGTGATGGCAGTGCCGCATGGGCGGCGCAGGAACACGGCGCGCAAGCCGTCGAGCAGGGTCGAAGCGATCAGGTTCACGAAAGTTCGTCAGGTAAGAGGCGGCAACGGCAGGGCGCGTGACGCAGTAGCGCGATTATCGGCTGCCTGGCGTCCGGCCGGAAGATGTCAGATGCGTGTGGTTCATCGAAACCAGAACGGAACCAGGACGGGTACCTCCCTGCGATAGCGCTGATACGCGTCGCCGAACGTCTCGACCATCCAGCGTTCCTCCAGACGAAACTTCCGCCACAGCGCCAAGAACACGATCACGACGGCGAGTACGCCACGCCATTCGTCGCGCGCAACAGCCGAGCCGACGAAGCCGAGCAGAAGCCCGGTATAGATGGGGTGGCGCACGAGAGCGTAGGGTCCGCTGCGGACCAGCTCGTGGTTTTCCTTCAAGGTGACGGTACCGCTCCAGTTGCAACCCAGATGCAGGCGCGCCCAGATCGAGAAGCCCAAGCCAAGCGCAACAATCGTCACGCCAGTGAAATAGGTCGCCAGCGTCGCCGACCGCAGGCGCCCGCACAGGAAACTACCCGGCAGGGTCGGCAACCACAGCAACAAGGCCGCCACGACCAGCGGAAGCAGATGCGCCGCGCGTGAAGCAGGTGATTCCTGCCGACGATCGCTTTTCACGCCACGCGCCGCAATCAGCCAGACCACGCACCAGACGAGCCAGAGCGCAGGAATGAGGTTGGCGTACACGAAATTCACCCGCGATTGCGTTCGCCTTGCTCAGGCGAACGCGATCGCGTCGAACGTCGCGACGCAAGGATGGGAACTCCCCGCCTCGCACTTCGCCGGCGCGCGGGCGAGCAAGGTCGTCTGCATCCCGGCATCGCGTGCCGCGTCGAGCTCCGCGACGATGTCGGACAGGAACAGGATCTCTGCAGGCGGGCAGCCGATGGCATCGGCGATGCGCTGATACGATTCGGCATCCCGCTTGGCACCGACTTCGGTGTCGAAATAGCCGGAAAACAAGCTGGCCAGATCGCCCGCTTCGGTGTGCTCGAACAGCAGCTTCTGCGCCGGCACCGAGCCGGAGGAATATACGTACAGTTGCTTGCCGCTCGCATGCCATTCGCGCAGTTGGCTGGCCGCATCGGGATAGACATGGGCGCGGAATTCGCCGCTC
>JBDSFA010000428.1:0-6160 GCA_039919785.1 Dokdonella sp.
ATGTGCTGCACGGCCTGCCGGTTACCGGCTTTGAGGCGTACAACATCATCAATGCCAACGCTGCTCCGGGCCTGCTGGCCAATTACGGTGGTCTGTTCCGTCATCGTTCGAGCCGCGCGTGCACCACCGGTGCTGTCGCTTGTTCGTAATTGCTTAGATAGTCTGTTCAGGAAAAAGGGGCCTTCGGGCCCCTTTTTTTGATCTGCGTAGCTCATTTCACGGATTTTTTCTAGCGAAACCTGGCCGCTGGGTTATAGAATGGGCTATGCAATCATTTTGCCCGCAGTCGGACACGCTCATGCCCCCTCGTTCAGCCCATACCATCGCTTCTCTCTTCAGCGTCACGCTGCTTGCCGCATCATCATTCGCTGGCGCGCAGGTAACACTGAACCTGACCACGCCGCAGCAAACCAATTGCACGGCAGTCACTGACGCACTGGGCCTGCACCTCGCTGCCGGCAGCAGCAACCTGATCGGCACCGGCGTCACGCTGTCGGGTACCGGTTGCGGAGCAGTCAGCGACAACTATAACGTCGCCGTTCAAACGCCCGGCACCGCGGTGAGCGGCACGGCATTCAATGTCGCCTGGTCTGCTTCGGCACAGGCCACACAGTGCCTCTACACCGGCACCCCAGGCGCGGCGGGCTGGCCTGTCGGCACGAGCGCATGCTCAGGTGCTGCCTGCAGCGGCAATCACAACGTGTCCGTCACGATTCCCGCGGCGGGCCAATATATCTTTGGCATGTTCTGCTCCAACGCGAGCGGATCCGCCTCAGGACAGCAGACTACGGCCACGGCACCCCCCCTTGCGCCGCAACCGGCGAATTTCGCGCTGAATGTGGCACCGGCATCGCCGGTGATCGTCAACACGCCGTTCAACGTGTCTTGGGTGGTATCGGGGGCCGCTACTTGTACCGCGACAGCTGATCTGAATGGCACGCCGACCACGTTGGGAGGCTGGACCAACGGCGGCAACTCGCCGACGCCGCCCCGCGTTGTAACGCCGACCGCGGCTGGCACCTATACGCTCAAGCTCACCTGCGCCAACGCAGCCGGATCGACGCCTTCTGCGCCGGCGACCGTTGTTGCCCAGGTCGTCAACGGCGACAACTGTATTGCCCCCGCTTCGCGCCAGCTGCTGGCGACGCTCTGCTACACCTACGCGGTTTCGGGTAGTTCGTGCTCCCCGAATACGAATGTCACCAACTTCGAAAATATCTGGGGACGTAACGCGCCAGCAGGTACACCGGTGCTGTTCCCTGGTCTGAACTATTACAACGTGATAGCCAACATGGGCGCCTCGACGTATATCGCGACGAAATTCGTGGTGCCGGTGGCGTTGCCGAGCAACTCGACCGGCATTCTCGCGCATGGATCGACGCTGCCGGGCCCGAATCTCACGATGGCAATCAGTGACACGTGTGGCGATTTCGCTCCAGCCAATACCCAATGCGGACCAACTGCAGACGTGCCCGGCGGCGCGGGAATGGGCAAGTGGAAGTTGAGCACCAATTCGGGCAGCAATGGTTGCCCGCTCGTGGCGGGCCAGACGTATTTCATCAATCTGAAGGTTACCGACCCGGCGGTTTGTGGTGCTGGAACCGCCTGTGAGATCAGTACGCAGAACAACCATACGCCCTGATCCACGGGGTCCATCGGGGCGATCTTGATCGCCCCAAGGAACAAGCAAACCGATCGCGGTGTCCAACCGCGATCGGTTTCTCGTTTGATAGTCCAACGCGTTGCCGGTCTTCCATCAATCGCTGGAAGCCACGTCGTGTCTCTCGGAGTCGAGATGATCTACAAGAAATCCTCAGTATCGTTCGCGATGGCTCTTGCCCTGTTGGCGGCCGGTGTCGCCAGCACGGTTTCAGCGGTGTCGCCTGATTCTCTGGCAGTGGTCGCAAGCCAGGGCGGGCAACAGCTTACGTTCGGCGACATCGATGACTCGCTCGAGCGCATTCCGGCCGCTGCCCGCGCGCACTTCATCGATAGTCCGCGGCGTATCGAGGCATTGCTCAACAACATGCTTCTGCAAAAGCAGCTTGCCGCCCAGGCGCGTGCAGCCGGGCTCGACAAGGATCCTGACATCGCTGCGGCAACCGGTCTCAACCAGATCGAACTGCTGGCCAAGGCGCGGATGAAGCGGTTCAAGGACGGCATCAAGGTGCCCGACATGGCCGAGCTCGCCAGCGAGGAATACATCGCGCACAAGGAGCGATACGGCACGCCCGCCGTCGTTGACGTCAAGGCAATCCTCGTCTCGACAGCTTCGCGCACTGAAGAGGAAGCCAAGGCACTGGCAGCCACGATTGCAGAAGAGGCAAGGAAAGATCCGTCCCAGTTCGATCCCTTGATCGAGAAATATTCGGATGATCCCGACAAGGGCACGACGCATGGTGTGGTCAAGGACGCTGGCGGCGCCTTCCATGCGAGTGAATTCGCGGCTGCAGCTAATGCGTTGCAGAACCCAGGTGAAATTTCTCCCTTGGTGCAGACCACGACTGGATTCAATATTCTGCAATTGGTGTCCAGGGTACCGGCACAGAAACCCACGTTCGAGGAAGTGCGCCAACAGATCGTCGCGCGTCTCGGCGATGAATACACGCAGAAGCAGCAAAAGGACTATATCGACGGCCTGCGCAACAACCGCATCGACGCCGATCCGGATCGCGTCGCTTCGCTTCGTACGCGCTATAACGTCGCCGTACCCGAGTCGCCGTCCAACGCGAGTGCGACCACGCTCGTTCCACCTCCCATCGTCAAGCCCGCGAAGCCGTTAGCGAAGAAGCACTGATAGCAACGTGATCGCCTTCATGTTTTCGCAGCGAGCGGCGCGCGCTGCGAACAGCTGGCCGTCGACCGGGTACTTACGCGAGGGTAAGGACACCTGCCCATGTCCGTAGCTGCCCTGACCCTGCGCTTCGTTCAGCGCGAACTGCGCAATCGCTTCGCCGGCAGTTTTTCCGGTGGCCTGTGGGCGTTGTTCCAGCCACTGCTGCAATTGGCCGTGACGAGTTTCGTCTTCGTGCACGTGTTCAACGCGCGCGTGCCCGGAACGACCACTGTGGGCTATGTGCCGTTCCTCGCGCTCGCATTGTGGCCTTGGGTCGCCTTTGCCGAAGCGGTGCTGCGCTCGACCACGGCGATCCAGGACAACGCTGCCTTGATCGGCAAGGTTGCGCTGCCACGCGAAGTGCTGGTGCTGGCCAGTGTGGGCACGAGCTTTGCAATACACATCGTGGGCTTCCTGGCGATCGTTCTGGTGCTCGCGCTGACGGGCGAGGGTATTCACTTGGGCGGCTTGCTGCCGGCCCTTCTTCTTTATATTCCGCTGACTGCGCTCGCGCTGGGCATCGCGTTGATCTGCGCGTCGGTACAGGTCTTCGTGCGCGATCTGGTGCAGGCGCTTGGGCAATTGCTGCCATTGCTGATGTTCGGCGCGCCGGTCTACTACGATCGCATGCAATTGCCGGAACGCTTTCGCGGTCTGCTCGACCTCAATCCATTCACGTTCTACGCGGAATCATTCCGCGCCTTGCTGCTCGACTACGGCACGGTCGATGTGCGTCAGCTGGGTATTGCCGTGCTGGTCGCGGCGGCGGTATTGCTGATCGGTCACTGGTTGTTTCGACGGCTGGATCCGCATTTCGAGGACTTTCTGTGAGCAATCTGCTCGTCGAAGCGCGCGGCCTCGGCAAGGCTTATCCGAAAGTTCACCGCAGCAGCGACCGCTTGCGCGCGCTTGGACGTCTGCTATTCACCGGTACTGATGGTGATCGCATCAGCGTATTGCGCGACGTGGACCTGGATATCCGCCGTGGCGAATCGCTTGCGCTCATCGGCGAGAACGGAGCCGGTAAATCGACCCTGTTGAAGTTGATCACCGGCGTGCTGACGCCGAGCGCTGGCCACGTAAAGGTGCATGGAGAAATCGGCGCGTTGCTCGAGCTCGGTGCCGGCTTCCATCCGGAATACAGCGGACGCGATAACGTGGTCATGTCAGCGGCGCTGCACGGACTGAGTGGAGCCGAGCTGCAACGGCGACTTCCCGAAATCATTGCATTCGCCGACATCGGCAACTATATCGACGAGCCGGTCAAGCACTATTCCTCCGGCATGGTCGTGCGTCTGGGTTTTGCGGTGATCGCCGCGTTGAAGCCGGACTTGCTTGTCACTGACGAGGTACTTGCCGTCGGTGATGAATCGTTTCAGAAGAAATGCGTGCAGTGGATGAAGGACTACCTCGCCCAAGGCGGCACGCTGATCCTCGTTTCCCACAGCATGTACCATGTGCAGAAGCTGTGTCGGCACGCATGCTGGCTGCGAAGTGGTGCGATCGCGATGAGTGGCGATGTGTTCGAGGTCAGCCAGGCCTATCTCGCCTATCAAGAACGGAAATCCGCGCCGATGCGCGAATCGCACGCAGCGCGCGCCAGCCTGGAGTTCAGTGTGCTCGATGCGTCACTCAATGGTGTCCAAGGCGAAACTCCGTTGATGCTCGACGCGGGCGACACGCTGCAGGTGTTCGCGCGCATCTACTCGCGCGACGAGCGGGTTCCCTGTCTGGCTATCGGCATCACGCGCGCCGATGGGACGCCCGTCTACGGCGTGAGCACCGACATGGACGACTATGCGCCCCAACGCAGCGCGGACAACGAATACACGAGCGTGCTCGAATTCAGCGATCTGGCCCTGCTGCCCGGTAGCTACACCGTACGCGTGCATCCACTGGACCCCGAGGGCGTGCGCGTGTTCGACACGGTGGAACGTGGATTGATCGTGCGCGGTGCGTCGCGCGAGTTCGGAATGGTCCGCCTCGCGCATCGCTGGAAACAGGTCGGTACGGGAAACGGCGCTGAATGAGCGACGACGACGCCCTCGTCTTCACCGGCGAACGTTTCACGCCCGAGTGCGTACGTGAAATCTGGTACGAGCACTGGCACCGCTACGTGTTTGCGCGTCGATTTTCTGCGGGCAAACGCGTGCTTGACGCGGCGTGTGGCGAAGGTTACGGCTCGGCTTTGCTCGCCGAACGTGCGGCCGAGGTGACCGGCGTCGATGTCGATCCTGCCTCGATCACGCATGCGTGCACGCGTTACGCATCCCTGCCGCGCCTGCGCTATGAATGCGCCGACGCCACGGCGTTGCCGTACGCCGACGGCGCATTCGACCTCGTCGTTTCGTTTGAAACGCTGGAACACCTGGCGGCGCAGGAGCAGCTGCTGGCAGGATTTGCGCGCGTCCTCACCGACGATGGCGTCCTGCTCATCTCGTCGCCCGACAAGCGCACCTACAGCGAGCTGGCCGGTTTTCGCAATGAATTCCACGTGCGAGAGTTGTATCGCGAGCAATTGCTCGACCTACTGCAGCCGCACTTTCCACATATCCGGCTGTACGGGCAAAAGCTGTTGTTCCAGTCCGCGCTGTGGGCGCTCGATTCGCCAATGGGGCAGGCCGAGGTTGCGACCGCCACGCAGGGCGATGGCGCGACTGCGGTCGGTTTCGACTACGCGCCGATGTACTACTTGGCCGTCTGTTCACGTCGGCCCCTTCCGGACACGTTGCCGGCGCTGTCGTTGTTTGGTGATCGCGAAGAGTCCGTCTACACGCATTACAATCACGAAATCCGCAAGAACATGAGTGCCGGCACGCGCATTGCCGAACTCGAGGCGGAAGTGAATCAGCTTCGCGCCCGTGTACCGACGACACCCACCCAGACCCTTGCGCCGCAACGCCACGAATGGCGTTGGTGGCGTCGCAACTGATAAATCGAATGAACAGCACCGACGTCAACTACCAGATCAACTACGGCAGCTTTGCTGCTGCACCCGTGCCCACGCGGATCGATCCGGACGCGCCGCTGTACGCCTCTGAAGACGGCGTCGTCGCCTCGCTGTCGAACAGCGAATGCATCTTCCAGGTCAGGCGCAGCGGTGAGACGCATGTGATGACCTTTCAGGTCCTGCAGGCGCTCGACCAGAGCCGCGAGTTTCGCAGCCTGGACGAACACGTTGCGCGCATTCTCGCAACCGTCCCCGGGCTGCAGTCGCAACGCGAAGGCGTTGTCCGAGTGCTGGAGGATCTGACCCAGCGTGGCCTGCTCGTTTCCGATCGCGTATTTCTGCAACGCGCCGCGGCGTCCCCGTCGCGTGAGCCC
>JBDSFA010000397.1:0-7485 GCA_039919785.1 Dokdonella sp.
GCGACACAGTTCGTTTTCTTAAAACTTGACAATGCATTACACTCAAAAAACTCTTGGGGAACGGGGAATTGGCCGTCATGCTTAAAAAACTGCTTTCAGTTGTGGCCGGGCTGCTTTTCACGCTCACGGTGTACGCCGCGACAGCCCAGTGGGTGGATCACCATCCGGACCGCTACGTTGTCCAGAAAGGCGACACGCTCTGGAGCATTTCAGCGAAATTCCTGAAGCAGCCCTGGCTATGGCCGGAAGTCTGGCAGGACAACCAGCAGGTCAAGAACCCGCATCTGATTTACCCCGGCGATGAACTCGTCGTCTCCGGCAATCATCTCGGTCACGGCCGCGGGTCGATCGAACCGCATGTGCGCGCGACCAGCTACGACGACGCGATCCCGCCGATTCCGCTGTCGGCGTTGAAGCAGTGGCTGAAGAACACGCGCATCGTCGGTGAAGACGAATTCAAGCATGCTCCGCATGTCGTCGGCATCGAGGAGAACCAGCTGCGCGGCACCGCCGGCCAGCTCATCTATATCCGCGGCCTGAATGTTCAGCCGGGGCAGAAGCTTGCCCTGGTGCGCCCGTCCGGTCGCTACTACGACATGCCGCCGCAAGACGACGGCCGTCCGCGCGAGGTCTATCGGCAGGAGAAGGACACGCGCGATGGCCGTCCGGCACTGCTCTGGCGTCATGGCCCGAACGAATTCACGCTCAGTGGCAACGTACGCTTCCTTGGCTACGAAATGATCGATTTCGGCACTGTCGAAGTGACCCGCAGCGGCGACGTGACGTCGGCCCTGGTCACCTATTCCGATTTTGAAGTGCGCGCCGGCGACTATGTGCTGCCGATCGAAGACAAGCCCTACGACGACCAGTATGCGCCGCATTCGCCAGCGAAGACGCCGGAGAACATGCGCGTGATTGCGTTCTCCGATGCGCTCAATACGGTTGGTCGTCACCAGGTCATCGCGATGTCGCGCGGCGCGGAAGATGGCATCGAGAACGGCCAGACGTTCAGCATCTATCACGATGGCGAACAGGTCACCGACAACACCGACTACCCGGAAGGCAGCGCACACAAGTTCTTCCACCCACGCGACAAGCACGTGACGTTGCCCTCGGAGTTTATCGGTCACGTGATGATCTTCCGCACCTTCCAGCGCGTCAGCTATGGTCTGGTCATGGACTCGATCAAGCCCATGCATATCGGCGACTTCCTGCACGATCCGAACACGACACCGTAAACGTCGATCATCGGAGATTTCCTACACGGCGCGATGGCAACATCGCGCCGTGCGCGTTTTCGGCGCCCTATAAACTTGGCGCATGGATGTCGACACCCATCGCGCGGAATTGAAAGCCTGGCTGATCCTGTTGCGCGCAGCGGGACTGGGACCGGCGTCGCTGCGCGAACTCGTGCTGCGCCATGGCAACGCCGTCGACGCGCTCGCGGCGGCGCGCCACGGCGAATGCGCGCG
Source organism: Dokdonella sp. (assembly GCA_039919785.1). Classification (GTDB taxonomy): domain Bacteria; phylum Pseudomonadota; class Gammaproteobacteria; order Xanthomonadales; family Rhodanobacteraceae; genus Dokdonella_A. The sequence goes on from JBDSFA010000397.1 coordinate 1,473, forward strand.
CGCTGCCGAGGCGGCGTGCCGCGCCTGGTTGCATGCGCCGGACCCGCACCTCATCGATGCCGATCTGGCGTGGCTCGCTGCGGAAAACCGTGCCTTGCTGACCTTCGACTGCGCCGATGATTTTCCCGATCTGCTCAACGAAATTGCATCGCCGCCGGCGGCCCTGTTCGTCGTTGGCGACACCGGCGCACTCTGGTATCCACAGATCGCGATCGTCGGCAGCCGCAATGCGAGCCAGGCCGGCGTCGCGATCGCGCGCGACTTCAGCCGAACGCTGTGCCGCGCCGGTTTTGCGATCACCAGCGGCCTCGCTGAAGGCATTGACGGCGCCGCTCATGCGGCGGCGCTGGACGTCGAAGGTTCAACGCTTGCCGTACTTGGCACCGGGCCAGATCTGGTCTATCCACCCAAACATGGCGAATTGGCTGCACGAATCGCAGCCCACGGTGCACTGGTCAGCGAATTCCCGCCCGGAACGCCAGGACATCCGCGCCACTTTCCCCGTCGCAATCGGATCATCGCCGCCTTGAGCCTCGGCACCCTCGTCGTCGAGGCAAGCCTGCGCTCGGGTTCGCTGATCACCGCCCGCAATGCAGCCGAAGCCGGTCGCGAGGTGTTCGCGATCCCTGGGTCGATCCACAACCCGCTTGCGCGCGGCTGCCACGCGCTGATCCGCAATGGCGCCAGGCTGGTCGAGACAGCCGAGGAAGTCATCGCGGAACTCGGCCCGCTCGCGCACGGGCTGGGCCTGTCCTTGCGCGAGCGCCTGGACATGTCAGCGACCGCTGGCGTGACGTGCGAGCGCCCGACAGTGGCGCGCATGCGCCCGCTGGCACCCGCGCGGGCGGACGACCCCGACTACGCCAGACTATTTGCGGCGTTGGGTCACGACCCGCTCGGCATCGATCAAATCGCACAACGCAGTGGCCTGGCTGTCGCGACGCTGTCGTCGATGCTCTTGATGCTGGAACTGGAGGGCGAGGTCGTAGCGGCGCGCGGCGGCGGCTACGCGCGGTGTGTGCCGAATGCAGTTTGAAAGCAGGAAAGTTGCCTCCGCCGGAAACGCGTTTTCGCAATCAAATCAATTGTCTATGTCCGGCGTCGGTATGCGGGGAAGGGACCCGGACGGCACCGGGTGTCGACACGGCTCGCTTGACAGTCTGCTACCCGACGTGTTTCCACTAAAAAGAGCGCGTCGCGCCCTTCACCTCTTTTATCGCGCTCATCGATGATCCGCGCAGCTTCAGAGCTGCACGACATCCGAACGGCCAAGGACAGCAATGGCAAAGAATCTCCTGATCGTCGAGTCGCCCGCCAAGGCAAAGACGATCAACAAATACCTCGGCAAGGACTTCCACGTCCTGGCTTCCTACGGCCACGTGCGCGACCTCGTGCCGAAGGAAGGCGCGGTTGCGACCGATCGCAACTTCGCCATGAACTACGAAGTGATCGAACGCAACGAAAAACACGTCGATGCAATCGCCAAGGCGGCCAAGGTGGCCACCTCCCTTTATCTGGCGACCGACTTGGATCGCGAAGGTGAGGCGATCTCCTGGCACATTTCGGAAATCCTGCGCGAGCGCGGCTTGCTCGAGGGCCGCGCGGTGCATCGCGTCGTGTTCTCCGAGATTACGCCCAAGGCCATCAAGGAAGCCGTCGCAAACCCGCGTGCGTTGTCGATGGACCTGGTCAATGCGCAGCAGGCGCGCCGTGCGCTTGACTATCTTGTCGGCTTCAACCTGTCGCCGGTGCTGTGGCGCAAGGTGCAGCGCGGGCTTTCTGCCGGACGCGTGCAATCGCCTGCGTTGCGCATGATCGCCGAGCGAGAGGAAGAGATCGAAGCGTTCAAGGCGCGCGAATACTGGACAATCGAAGCGGATTGCGCGCATCCGGACCAGGCGTTCAAGGCACGCCTGCTCAGGCTCGACGGCAAGAAATTTGAGCAGTTCGACATCGTCGACGCGGACACCGCGCATGCCGCGCGCGATGCATTGACCAAGGCCGCCGCGGGCCGGCTCGTCGTCAGCGAAGTACAGTCCAAAGAGCGCAAGCGCCGTCCGTCGCCACCGTTCACCACCTCCACGCTGCAGCAGGAGGCCGCGCGCAAGCTCGGCTTCACCACCAGCCGCACGATGAAAATCGCGCAGCAGTTGTACGAAGGCGTGGCGATTGGCGACGAAGGCGTGGTCGGCCTGATCACGTATATGCGTACCGATGCGGTATCGCTATCCGACGATGCTGTCAGCGAGCTGCGCGAATTGATCGGCCGCGACTACGGCCCGCGTGCGCTGCCCGAGCAACCGAACACCTACAAAAACAAATCGAAAAACGCGCAGGAAGCGCATGAGGCGATCCGACCGACAACGGCCTGGCATCGGCCGAAGGACATTGCCGCGTTTCTAGGCGACGAACACCGCAAGCTGTACGAACTGATCTGGAAGCGCGCTGTCGCCAGCCAGATGCAATACGCGACCTTGAATACGGTCTCGGTCGATTTTGCCTGCGGGCCCAATTCAGCCTTTCGTGCCAGCGGCACGACGGTGGTCGACCCCGGTTTCCTCGCGGTGTACGAGGAAGGCCGCGACCAGAAGGCAGCCGAGGATGAGGACGAAGGCCGCAAACTGCCCGCCATGAAGGTGGGCGAGGCGGTGCCGCTGCGCGAGATCGCAGCCGACCAGCATTTCACCGAACCGCCGCCGCGCTTTTCCGAAGCGAGCTTGGTCAAGGCGCTTGAGGAATATGGCATCGGTCGCCCGTCGACTTACGCGAGCATCATCCAGGTGTTGCTCAATCGCGAATACGTGATTCTCGATGCGCGACGTTTCAAGCCGACCGATGTTGGCCGTGCAGTCGCAAAATTCCTCGCCGGACATTTCGCGCAATACGTCGACTACGATTTCACCGCGAAGCTCGAGGATGAACTCGATGCAGTCAGCCGTGGAGAAGAAGACTGGATCCCGCTGCTGGAAAAATTCTGGAAACCGTTCAAGGCCCAGGTCGACGACAAGAACGAAACCGTCGATCGTTCCGAAGCATCCGGCGCGCGCGAACTTGGGCTGGACCCCAAGACCGGCAAACCGGTGCAGGTGCGTCTCGGCCGCTATGGCCCGTTCGCGCAAATCGGCACCAAGGACGACGAGGACAAGCCGAAGTTCGCGAGCCTTCGTACCGGTCAGAGCATGCACACGATCACGCTGCCGGAGGCGCTGGAGCTGTTCAAACTGCCGCGCAACCTCGGGGCGGGCGAGGACGGCGAGGACATCACCGTTGGTGTCGGCCGCTTCGGGCCGTTCGTGAAACACGGCACCAACTATGCTTCGCTGAAACCCGAGGACGATCCGTACACGATCGAACTCGAACGCGCGTTGTTTCTTATTCGCGAAAAAGCCGAAATCGCGGCGAACCGCATCATCAAGGACTTCGGTAACGGCATCCAGGTGCTCAACGGGCGCTATGGCCCGTACATCACCGACGGTGAAAAGAACGCAAAGATCCCCAAGGACAAGGAACCGTCCGAGCTCACCGAAGCGGAATGCGCGGATTTGATTGCCGCTGCACCCTTCCGACCCAAGCGCGGTGGCGGGCGTTTCGGCAAGGGCAAGGGCAAGAATGCACCCGCCAAGAAGGCGGCAGCGAAGAAAGTCGTTGCCGACGCAGCTGCACCGAAGAATGCAGCGGCGAAAAAGGCGCCGGCCAAGAAGGCGGCAAAGAAGAAACCTGCTGCGAAGAAAGCGGTGGCGAAGAAAGCGGCCGTGAAGAAAGTCGCGGCCACGAAGGCCACAACTTGATCGGCAGCAGTTCTGATTGCCGCCCGAACGTGGTTCGAGGCGATGCAGTCCGATCTCGCCGCCGCGGTTGACGCGCTTCGCGTCGGCGGCGTGATTGCGTATCCGACCGAGGCAGTGTACGGCCTCGGTTGCGATCCGCTGAATGGGCAGGCGTGCGCGCGCCTGTTCGCGTTGAAGCAACGTCCGCCGGGACAAGGCGTGCTGCTCATCGCGGCGGATTTCGAGCAGGTAGCGTCGTTTGTCGACTTCGCAGCGACGCCCGCAAGTGTACTCGCGCGTGCCCAGGCAAGCTGGCCCGGTCCGCACACCTGGATCTTTCCTCGCGCGGCCGCCGTGCCAGCCTGGATTGCCGGCAGCCATGCCGGCATCGCCTTGCGTGTCACCGCGCATGCGCCGGCGGCGCAGCTATGTCGCGCATTCGGGGGCGCTCTGGTCTCGACCAGCGCCAATCGCCACGGCGAACCAGCGGCGCTCACGGCAGCGGCCGTGCTCGCTGCTTTTGGCAACGATCTTGCTGCGATCCTGAACGGCGCGCTGGGGGGGCTTGAGCGGCCGACGCCAATCCGCGACGCTATCAGTGGGGAAGTCGTTCGTTACTAAGTTTGATTTCTGAGGGGAGAGGGGACGTGTCTGCCGTGTTCGAAGGCACTGCGCGTGAACATTCGCGCGAGCTGCCGCTAGTCACCCACACCGAATCCGGGCACGTTTTTGCCTGGCACGATGGCCGCGCCGTCGGCCTCGCCGAATTCCTCGGCGATGTCGCGAGCGTGGCTGCCGTGTTGCCGGCCGGTCGCGACGCGATCAATCTTTGCGAGGACCGTTACGCGTTCCTGGTCGGGTTCTGCGCGGTCGCCTGTTGTGGGCAGACCAATCTGTTGCCTTCATCGCGCGTGGCACAGGCGATTGACGAGACCCTGGCCGCCTACCCAGGCAGTTACGCCCTCAGCGACTGCAAACAGGCGCCAGCCGGCCATCGATTCGTGCGCATGCCGATTCTCGGCAATGGTGAGTACAGCACTGAGATCCCAATGATTGCCGCCGCGCAGATCGTTGCGATCGGCTTCACGTCGGGCAGTACCGGCCAGCCAAAACCCAACCCGAAGACCTGGGCTTCATTCCACGCCAGCAATGCATCCAATGCGCGAGCGTTGACGCAGGTGCTGGATCTCGCGCCCGGCGCGTTCGGTCATATCGTCGCGACGGTGCCGCCGCAACACATGTACGGCATCGAGATGTCGATCCTGCTGCCGCTGCTTGGGCCGTTCGCCTTGCACAGCGGACGCCCACTGTTTCCCGCCGACGTCGCCGCCGCGCTTGCGCAGGTGCCCGAGCCACGCGTGCTGGTCACGACACCGGTGCATCTGCGCGCCCTGTTGCGCGACCCGACGCCACTGCCACCACTCGCCGCGATCACCTCGGCGACCGCTCCGTTGTCGCAGGAACTCGCGGCCGAAGCCGAGGCTCGCTATGGCGCACCCGTACTCGAATTGTTCGGCTCGACCGAGACCTGCGTGATCGCGCAGCGGCGTACCGCGAGTGAATCCGACTGGCGCCTGCGAGATGCGATTCAATTGCGCCCGCAACCCGACGGCACGCTCGTCGACGCGGCGTATTTCGCAGCGCCCGTGATGCTGCCGGATGTCATCGAGCTGCTGCCGGAGCAACGATTCAAGCTCTGTGGCCGGCATGCCGATCTCGTCGAGATCGCCGGCAAGCGTGCATCGCTCGCGGATCTGACCCGACGTGTGCTCGCGTTGCCGGGCGTAATGGATGCCGTCGTATTCCAGCTGGATGAAACGGATTGCGCGGGCGTGTGCCGCATCGCGGCCCTGGTGGTTGCGCCCGAGCGCAGCGAAGCGATGCTGCTGAACGACCTGCGCAATGCGATCGACCCTGCGTTCCTGCCGCGCCCGCTGCGCAAGGTGGACGCACTGCCGCGCAACGAGACCGGCAAACTGCCGCGCGCGGCCTTGCTGGCTGCGTTGCGCAACGTCTGAGTGGATTTCTGGTGTACCGCAATTGGGCTGGGTAAAAAAGCACACGCCGGAAAAAAAGATGCCCCGAGGGCCAGGGGGGACCCTCGGGGCGGGGTTGGAAACCGATCTGGGGAGGATCGGACTTCCGGGGTTGCACTCAGGGAGGTGAGTCAACCAGGGCGCCGTTGCGTGCGCCCGGTAAGATAGATCGGGATCGGAGGCAAAAGTTTCCAGTCCTGCGCATGTCGC